>JAEOUI010000116.1 GCA_016839425.1 Promethearchaeota archaeon | reverse complement strand
TTTATAAAAAAATCTAATAATGATTTCTTATTTTTAATATCATTAAATTAATATAATTTCAAAATATTATGTGGGAACTCGTAGTAATTTTATATAACATTGTAATTTCGTTATTATTCTTCTCTCTTGCTATTTTGGGCGTTATCGTTGCTAAAAAAGGATTCGACTCTAAAAATATTTATGGTGGGAGTTCGACACTCATATGTGGTGTGCTTTTTGGATTTTTTGGAGTTTATAATTTAATCAACGAGATTCTACCTTATCCATTTAATGGATTTATGGTTTGGTGGTTTGGAATTATCTTTTTAATTTACATGTCATATGCAATATTAATAAGAAGAACTATAAAAAAGATTGAATATGCCCGAAATCAAGATCCTGAGCTAAATACTCAAGATATGAGTCCTTTAAAACGATATATCGTGCTGATTCGAAAGGAAAACCCATATAAGGACATGATCTCATTAAAAATGGAAGCAATAAGAAAAAGTTTCCATTCGACCGCCCTGCTCGTTTTGATTGCGTATTACGGTTTATTTTTCATACCGCCCCTCACTCAAATGGTTAACGATGGTTTAATTATATCTATCAAACAAATGGGATCGTTCTATACTTCTTTATGGGGCAGTACTGAATTATATCCATATGGCACGGGAGATTTAAAAGCCATAATTGATCTGACAATGTTTGCTTTAATTGCTGCCTTCTTTTTTATGATACTATCCGATCTAATACGAATTCTATGGGGTCCAGAATATTCGATTTTTAACCTTCTTACAAAATCTGTTTTAAGAAATAAGGAATTCAACGCATTTGGTCCTCAGATCCATTTAATAAGCGGTTCAATCTTCTCGTATTTACTATACATGATGGGGTTAATACCTGATATCGTAGCACTTTCAGCAATCACCGTTTCTTGTATTTCAGACGCTTTAGCAGCATTAATTGGAAGAAAATATGGAAGACATAAAATAATCTGTATTGGAGGCGATGAAAAATCAATAGAAGGCTTTATCGCTGGTGCAGGAAGCGCTTTTCTTATTGCACTTTTTTTCGTAGGTCCCTTTTATGCACTCCTTGTAGCAATTATTTTTTTCCTCTTGGATTATTTTCCAATAATAATTGCCGATAATGTTCTAAATCCCATTGCAATAAGCATAATATTAGGTCTCGTATCGGTCTTTGTTCCGATTCCCATAGGATTTTAAAAATATACAATATTAATAAATTAGGATTAAAAATCACAATCATGAAATTAATTGAAGACCTTCAAAATATAAAAGTTGCAATTTTTGATTTGGATGGCGTGGTTTATCTGGGACAAACTCTAATACCTAAAGCTGACGAGGTAATACAAGCTTTAAAAAATATGTCTGTAAAGGTAGTCTATAACTCTAATAATTCCACAATTACGAGAAAAAATTATGTCGAAAGGCTAAAAAAGTTAAATATACCATGCGATTATTCTGATTTTTATACGAGTGCTTCCATTACTGCCCAAGAAATAACTGAGATAAAAAGAAATGCAAAAATATTTGTTATTGGCGAGAATGGTTTAAGAGAAGAGTTGAAAGCTCTAGGACATCAAGTAATTTCTAAACCCTCGAAAAAGAATTCACATGAGATAGATTTTGTAATCGTTGGTTTGGACCTACATTTCAATTATGAGAACCTTGCATTAGCTCAAAGATGCATATTGGAAGGTGGTGCTAAATTTTATGCTACAAATGCAGATAGTACCCTTCCTGTTCCCGATGGTTTAATGCCTGGTGCTGGAGTTATGGTCAATGCTCTAGCGACATGTACAGGTCAACAACCAATAAAGATATTTGGGAAACCTCAACCAGAAGGTATTCGTCTGATAGTCAAAGAATTAGGCATTAAACCAGAAGAGGCAGTAATTTTTGGAGATCGTCTTGAAACAGATATTTTAGCGGGGAATCGTGCTGGAATCAAGACTGCGCTGGTTCTAACAGGCGTGAGTACTCTCGATACAGTTTCTAACTTGGAAAAGGAAAAAAATAGTGATAATAATCTTTTCCCTAATTTTGTATTTTCCACGCTTAATAAAATTTTTAAATAAGAATGAAATAAAGAGAACAACTATCAGAAAATAAAATTATTTATATTAATAAGACGATACTAATTTATTGAGGAGTATAGCTAACATCATAACTTGCGTGAAAACGAATGAAAGAAGTCCATGTGAAATGCCCAATTTGCGATTATGAAAACAGCATAAACATTCCAGAAGAAATACTCTCTCAAAAAAAATTTGGCATTTTTAAAATAGAAGTACCAGCGGGTGCAGCTTGTAGATCTCATAGATTTATAGTCTTTGTCGATACAAAAGGTATTGTTAGGGGTTACGAAAGAATTGATGTCTTGATGGAACATGAACAAAATATCGAAGCAAATTCAAAAAATCGCATAAATCTTCCAAGTTTAGCCGATACTATTAAACTTATTGGTCTGGAGCCGTTATCTCATTTAATGCATGCTAGAATCTTTAACTACAAGAGAGTAATATTACAGGATGACACCTCGAGCGAAATAGCTGCTGCCTTGCAGATAATGGGAAGAATAATCATGCCAAGAGAATACCGTGATTTTGATACTGATGTATTAAATCTCAAGAGAAGTGAATACGATAAAGAAAAATATAAAGATTTTTTAGTTATTGATTTGAATAAAAATATTCTTAATATTCCTTGGAACACTAAAGTGAAATTTGAGGAAGAAATCATTAAAAAAGCGTTAGAAATTTTTAATCCAAAGGAACAACTCAAGCTTCTTCAAAGAGACATTAAAAATTTCATACATAGAGCAGAAAGCACGAAAGCTCTAATGGACGAGGATCAAGATCAATCGAAAGGTGATTTACTAAAAAAAATCACCAAAGAGCTGAGGATACCAAAATTATCCAAACTTGAATTAAATTTAATTTTCGAATTTATTAAAAATCGATATCCTTAAGGTTTCATGGTAGTTAAAGTGTCTCTAAGTTTTCTTTTTAAATTTATGTTTATATAAAGAAATAAAAACTAGTAATTTCATTTTTGATTTAGATATTATTTATTAATCGAACTCCTTTAAATGATTTTTCTAGGAATAATATTTACTATTCTCCAAATTGCGGATATAGTATCAACGAATATCGCCATAAAAACGGGTTGCTCAGAGGCCAACCCATTAATAAAAGAGACTGTGGAAAGTAAGGGTTTTCCAATCTCAATTGCCTTGATTAAAATCTTATTGAGCGTTTTTCTTACTATTATGATGACTTTTTCAAATTTATTTCTAAATATTCTCGTGATTTTTCTTGATATTGTTCTTCTAATCGTTGTTATAAATAATATATCAAGAATTCCAGTACAAAAAAGATATAATCGTTTATATTTTATGGAAAGTGCCAGGATTGTAAAGTTTATGCAATTCTGGGATGTTAGGGCGTGGGTCTCTTCTATTCATCAGTCAAATATTGAAATAAGGGTTCAAGAAGAAGAATGGAAAACACGGGCTTTTAAACATGTTAATATTGTAAGAAAGTGGATTAAGGCCATTCATCACTTATAAAATTAGAAGTAGATTTAAACATCTTCTTTATCTTCTTCGGCTATTCGATCTATGCCTATCTTTTCGCAATCCTTTATTAAGGACTTAAAATTTCCGGCAATACTTTTTTCAGGATACCATGTCGACCAATCTTTTCCCTCGCTAAACAATATCGTTAGATGAAGGGAAGGTTCGCTTTCTTTTTCTTCGACAAAAGCAAAATCTGGATCCGATTGCCCTGATTCTATGATTCGATTTCCGCTTATTAACAAATTTACTTTTTGAAGAATTGTTTCTGTGTCTGGAACTTATTTGTGATAAATTACGAGTTCCTTTGAACCTTTGGGAATGTAAGCGAAAGCAAAAACATCTCCTCTCAAGACCGCAAACCTAAACTTATCTGGGGCTAAATAAAGACTAAACGCATCAATATCGCCCCATTCTGGAGGGACTTCATCCTCTGATAAAATTTTTACCCCGGAAGCTTTAACTTTATTAAGGATATTCTCAACATCTTTAGGTGGGTTATACATTTGTGCTTCTCTTAAACAAGCAAGTGGGTATTTATTTTTTTTAAGTTCGTTTAACCTTTTTGTTAACTCGTCTTCACTAATCTTTACATCGTTAAAGAATAATTGCCCACGTTTTCCAATTTTTAAAATAGATATATTATTTTCTTGATAAATTACGGATTGCTTTACCTCAAATACTTCTTCAGTATCGTGGTTCAAGCAATCGAAGATCTCAAATTCAAGTATAGACGATGTAGAAACATCATAAATATCGTTAAATATTTTAATTGTATCTTGTGCTATATCTTGAGCGAGTTTATCTGCAGAAATATTTTCGATTTCTATAGTTTTTAAGAAATTGTGCTCAGTAGATTCAAATCCTTTATTTTTCAATAATTCGATTTTCTCTTCTGTTAATTGGAAATCTTCGCTTAAATATTCGTTTGATACAAACTCCCATATGTAATCGTTTTCTTCTAGCGAAGAAAAATCAAATTGGGCGTAAATGTTTTTGATCTGATCAGCCACGACTATGAAAGCACATTTATTTTCTATGGCTTTTTTTAATCCTTCAACTAATAAATTTTCATCCATTTTTAATCCTTTAATGTAATTTATTACTTGTTCATTGTAAGAATTTTTTATGTGTTATTATATTATCGAAAAATTCTCATGACAAAAGATGGAATCAATACATTTCCAAACTAATTAAAATTTTTATAAAAATTGGAATTAAATAATATATATTAAAAGTTGTATTTAATCTATTTTTTTAAAATTTAAAATTTATTTGAAGTTTGTCTAAATCTTATTTTTTTGATTAGAAGTCTATTTTCTGATGAAAGTTAAGTTAAGTCGTTTTTTTCCATCATTACGCGAGTCAATTCGAGAAAAATATTTTCTACATTTTGACCTGTTTTAGATGAACATTCTACATAACCATAAAGTCCGTTATCCTTTGCCATTTCTATTGCTTCTTCTGAAGAAACCGCTCTTATGTGGTTTAGATCGAGTTTACTCCCTACCATTAAAACAGGAATTCTTTCTTCGCCCGCAATGGTTCCCTGATCGACGATTCTTAGCCAATCGCTAAAGTTTTTCAAGCTCGAATATCTCGTGATGTCAAACATGAAGATTCCTCCCGAAGCGCCCATTAAATAGCTTGGTAGGAGAAACCGAAAGCGATCCTCTCCGGCAAAATCCCAAATCTGCAAGGATATTTTTTTTCCATCAATCTCGATTTTTTTTAAATGGAAATCTACTCCAATAGTTATTCCAGAATCTTCTTTGAATATGCCAGTTAAGTATCTATTTAGGAGAGTGGTTTTTCCAACCCCTCCATCTCCAAAAATACAAACTTTAAATAACGCGTCTTGAATGTATCAATCCCCTCCACCAATTAATATTTCTGAGATCCTCTCTTTACATCTGCTAAATTTGTAAGTATGTATTTCAAATACTGCCATTTATATCATCTCTGATAGAAAGGAAAGGAATTCTTATATATCCTTACTTTAATGATATAATAATAATAAGCTAAGTTATATAAAATATTTAGGAATTCGATAAATAAAACATCTTGTCTTAGAACTGGTTTAAGAAATAAAAATTTGCTAATCTAGAATCAATAATTGACTTTAATTGGATGAATTCGTTTGGAGAATGAGCGTATCCACCAATACCTAAACCCCCTACAATAAAATCAATTCCTAAGTGCTTTTTGATTTGACTTAATGGGGCCGCAGCTGGACTTATAGGCCAAATTTCAATAGGGATTTCCAATTTTTCAAAACTTTTTTGTAAATTTTTTAGAATTGCTGAATTTATTGTTATTCTAGATCCATCATATCCCATATTTTTTACAAGCTCAACTTTTGATGTCATGCTTGAGGAATTATTATCCACGATTTCTTTGATATCTTTAAAAATTTCATTTACAGAAATATTATGAGCAAATCGAATATCTATATTGCATTTTGCCGAATTAGGTACATTATTTTTTTGCCCTTCTTCTAAGAAACCCGCTTTTATTGTTGAGATGTTAAAAGTAGGGGCGAATAAGTATTCAATAAAAGCATTATGGGGATCTTGGAATGTCAAACTCTTTATTCCAGCTTTTTTTTTTACTTTTTCGATGTCAATTTTGAGAAATAACTTGTTCAATAAGAAATGTTCCTCTTTCGATATTTCATAGGGTCGATTTAAGCTTTTTATTTTAAAAGTTCTTTTAAAATAAATCTTATTTATCAATGATATTAAATCTAAAACTGGATTTGGAATTATTCCACTATAAGAAGAATGCGGTTCACTATTTTCACTACTAGTCGTTATGCTAATTGATAAGATGCCTTTATATCCTAATTTTAATACGGCATCTCCAGATAAATTTTGCTTTGCAGAAGGATAATATGCACCAATGACATTTTTAAACTTTTCCTTGTTAGCTTTTATGTATTTAACCAAGGAGGGTGATCCCATTTCCTCTTCGCCATCAAATAAGAGCAGAAGAGAGATTTTTAATAAGGATTTTTTTTTTAAAAGCTTTACGATGCTTAAAAAGTTCAACAAGGGCGTTTTAGAATTAAAAGCTCCCCGCGCAATCAAGCACTCGCCTAAATCGCTTAGAGGTGGCGGAAGAACTCTTATTTTAGCTCCAAACGGTTCACTAATCCATTCAGTATCCTTGGTTATGGGTTGTGTATCGTACATCATGTAAATTAGGAGTTGTTTTTTGCTATTTCCATCAATTTGACCTAATATTAATGGATTAATATCACCTTGTATTTCTTTAATATCGTCACAAATTTCTGCGATATATGATAAGATAAATTCTTTAGCTTCAGCTATTCCTTTCTTATTCAATGTATTACTTGGAATTGACAAGAATGGTATTAATTCGTTTTTAATATAATTCTCATTGTTTTCTTTAATTTGAGAGACGATTGTATTTTGAGCATTGTCGTTAACCATAAATAATAAAATTGATTAATTTTATTTAATTTGAACTATTTGTACTTATGACTGAAAAGAAGCCTGAAATAAATAAATCATCCAAGAAATTAGTGGAGTTTTTGGAGGAAATAAAAAAACGGGGGAATTTTCCTGGTGTTTTAATCGTTTCTCGAGAGGGAAATATCGTTTCTTATGATTTCGAAGAAGAAATAGATATTCCTATTTTTTCAGCAATGTGTGCTTCAGTACTAGAAAGTGCAGAAAATTTACGAGACATGCTATCCGAAAATAAGCCTCCAAAAATTATAACTGAACTGGATGATCGTTCTATTATATTAATTAGATGTTCCAATGCTTTGTTCCTCGTGCTTTTTATAAATGACGATTCGAATCCAGATCCCGTTCTTGATGCTCTAGATGATTATATAAACAAGTTAATACTCATAACTTCTACTTAATATTCTTTACAATAATTAGAAAAGATAAACACCTTTAATTTTGTTATAACATTTCATTTCTTGTCTACTTATGAAAGAAATAACAAATTATAATATCATTACTCGTATTGTGGATTGGGATAAAAGAGTTGTGATTAAATGCAATGCAAACCGTAACAAGTTTTTAATTGCTATTTTAAAATGTATATCGTTTTTAGGGAAGGATCCTTTTTGGGACCTTTTAATTGCTTTTTATTTGTTAATTTGGTACAATCCACTCTTGTTTTCGTTTATAGGAGTGACATTCTTGAATGGTGTTTGGCTTAACCTGCTTGTAAAGAAATTTACGAATCGGGACCGTCCATACCAACAATTGGAAGGCGTTGAAGCATTAGAACGCCCTCCATCTTCTAAAAGCTTTCCGTCTTGGCACGCATTTACCGCAGCTTCTGAAGCACTTGTAATTAGTTATGTGTTTAATGAACCTATTTTATCAATAATATTATTTTCAATCTCGATCCTAATCTGCTTTTCAAGAATTCAACTTGGGGTTCATTATCCTAGTGATATTCTTATTGGGTATTTAATGGGGCTGCTTGGTGGTGTCATTACAATAGTATTTTTCGGACCGCTTGTTTTGCTTTTACTTCAATACATTGAATCTCTTCTTCCTTTTGTCGTTTACTACGATCAGTTCAGTCCATATTTCTCTGAATTGTGGTATGTTCTAATTTGTTTGGTAGTTTTTGGAAGTTTAATATTTTATACATTATATAGAACAATAGATAAAAAAGAAATTAATAAAAATTAATGAAGATAAAATGCAAGAGCTCTTTATCAGAGTTCTAATCGTTTTTGTTTTTTAAATAATACTTTAAGTTCGTCAAGTACAGTAGATCTTGCCATATCCTCTCTTGTTTGTATGGGTTCTTGAGAAGAGCTAATTTCTATAGGTATTCCAGATTGTGCTGCTTGGAATCCTACACTTTCAATTGCCCTCAATCGATGGTCCAACTCCCTAATCTGTAGAGATATGGATTCAGAAAGCCTAATTATTGCGTTCATCGTCTCCTCGAGAATCCTTCCCATTCCATCAACTTTTTTATGGACAGGGTCTGCAATAGAACCATGTGATGTCATTACTTCTTTAATATACTTTGAAAATTTTGGTTCGTTTGAAATCAACGAAAAAATTGATGTTAAATACATCTCATATTCTAGAGTTGAGTTCTTCTCTTGAATGAGTTTATAAATCCTATCTTTTAATAGTTCAACATTAAGTAATATTTCTGGGTCCTGTTTGAGATCGGGATCGTATTTGTGAATATATATCATTGTGTATGGTTTCTCTTCTAAAAAATGTATGATATCAAGAATTTGGCCGAAATATTCCAAGGATTCATCAAACCTTTGAGAATCTTGCACATCAATAACATAAATGAGTAGGTTCACTTGAAGGAAGTACTGTTCAGGATTTTCCACATATTTTTTCCTGTATTCTTTCTGCCCTCCAAAGTCCCAAATAACGAGTTCCATGTTATTTGTCTTTACATTTTGTCGTTGAATGCCCTTTGTCGGCTTTAAAGATGCTAAATCGTTAATCCCGAGTCTCTTACCGAATTTGGTTAAAATTGCCGTTTTTCCTGCATTATCTAAACCAACTACTACAACTTTTTGTCCGGGTAATTCGGTATCTTCAGAAAGTTCGGGCATGCTGTCAATAATAGAGCTTATGGTAATTGCTTTTTGCATTTCTTTTTCAAGACCTGGAAACTTATTTTTTAGTTCTTCAATTTTAGCCTCAAGCTCTTGTCTCATGTTAGAATCGTCTATAGAATCGCTAGTTTGATCAAAAACGAGTAACTTTTCAAAGGGATTGCTTTTATTAAGTTTAGCAATTTCACCAATGTTGGATACTTCAAAAAGTTCTTCTATGATTTTTATTTTATCCTTATCAAGGAATTTAAAGGAAGAAATGGGTAAATTCAAGATATCTTCAATGGTCTTTACTTTTTTGACCTTAGAAGAAGAATTATCTAAAAATTTTGTGAATTGAGTAATAATATTAGTGATTTTGGTAGACATGAAAAAAACTCTTTTTTTTTAATATATAATGTTTATACTACTATTTATGTTATTTGGACACGACCGTTGTAACAAAATATCACTTACATGATACTTGTTTTTATATTAATTCAATTAAATTTAAATATGTTATAGATTATGTAACAATACTTAGAATAAAAAATACTTACTTTTAGTTATCCTTGAACAATAAAGTCCGTTTAATTGCGATGTCACCTTCTAACCATGACGACAATATTTTTTTTGAGGAAAAAGATCACGCAGAAGAAGAATGTTGTGATTCTCCAAAGATATCTCAAGAGGATGGATTTTATGTTTGTTTAAATTGTGGCTCAGTTTATTCTAGAGTATTAGACGATTCTCCCAGACGGGCTTTTACTCAAGAGGAAATTCAAAAAAGAAAGAGCAATGAGCGCGTTTATAGTCCAATTGGGCCACGCACAATTATCCGTGGCAGTCGAGACGCTCGCGGAACTTTGCTTAGTCCTAAATTCAAATCAAAGTTTAACAGATTGGCGAAAATTCATAGATCGTTAACAACAAGTTATGAAAGAAATCTATGGATTGCCTTACCGAACTTGCAAAGGTTGCAAAAGCGCTTGGCAATCCCGGATATTGTAGCTGAAGATGCTCTCCGGATCTATACGCAGACTGTAAAGAAAAAACTTACTATGGGCAGAAGTATTGACACGCTCTTAGCAGCTTCTATATTCTGTGCATTACGGGTTCATGGAATTCCTAGAACTGTTGAAGAGATTACTTCTGTCGCACAAATTACTAAGAAAAAGGTCATTAGAAGCTATAGGTTGATATATACCGAGATCCTCCCTAATTTAAACTTAAAAGTAAAGCGCTTTACAGCAGATAGATATGTAGATAAATTCAACGACGAACTTCATTTATCAATGAAATGTAGGAACATTGCTGTAAAGTTAATTGAACAAGCCAACGAAAGCGGTTTCAATTCTGCTGGTAAAGATCCAAAAGGAATTGCTGCTGCTGCGATTTATATCGGATCAAAAATGTGTAATGAAAATCGAACTCAAAAAGAAATTAGCAAGTTAGCTCAAGTAACAGAGGTCACTTTAAGAATGCGGGTCAAGGATTTGGGTAGATTTGTAAATATGATTAAATGAAATCAATTGTTCAAGAGCGATTCATTTCAATTAAATCTTTTTCTTCTTCGAATAGAGGAAGAGCTTTAATGAGTTCTTTAATTTTTTGACTATACCCTGTTAAATTCTTTTTAAAC
>JAEOUI010000012.1 GCA_016839425.1 Promethearchaeota archaeon | reverse complement strand
CTGGAGCTTTTGGAGGTCCACCGCCACCTGGAGCTTTTGGAGGTCCACCGCCTGGGGCTTTTGGAGGTCCACCACTACCCGGAGGTGCTGGTGCTTTAGGTGCTGCAGCCATAGCGGGCCCAGATGCTGCAGGCTCTTGACCTTCATTACCGCTCAATAAAGAAAATAGCGTGTTTGCTGCTGCTGCTTTTACACCACCAGCAGGAGCTGCAACCTTTTTAGAGGAAGTACTTACAGTTTGTACAGCTTCTCCAGCTGAGACTTCTTTCAGGTCTTTTTGGGCTTTCTTTAAAGATTTAGTAAAATCGTTTATCGCTTTAACGGTATTTTCGAGTTCATCTGCCAGTCCAGATAATCCTTTCTTTACGAAGTTGATAACTCGATTTATCTTCTTTTGATCCTTATCGGCCAAGTTTAAATCAATTCCTCTAATTTATTTTTAAAGAATAGAATAATTAGTTAAATAGTACTATTTAATGTAATAATATAATTTCGTATTTATATTTTTATTGAAAAATAATATCAGAAAGACATCTTAAAGTTTTTCGCGCGTTGATTTGAATTATTTCTTAGATATTAATGAGAAAATTTATTCTAACTATTTCTAATCTACACATTATAACTTTTGAAAGATCAATAAAAATGATAATAAATATATTAATAATTTGAGATCGCTTTTGATACGATCTAATGTAAATTGTAAAAAATTAAATATTAGGGGAATTATTTATAACTATTAATAAATTATCAATTAAAATCAATCAATATATTTATTAAAGAATACAAAGCAGCAAGCTTTGAATATTTTATTTCTACTATAGGTGATAAAATTTGGCTAAAAAGGAGTTATTCATTAAACGCGTATACGAGTTCGTTAACGAACTGAAAATTCCGCTAATTGATGAGAGAGTCTACGACCGAGTGAGCGTCGGAGGCAGCATGGTAACGGTCATCTTTAAATTTGAAGAGGACGAATCCGTCATTAGGGGTTTTCTTGGATTGGCTGAGTATTTCCACACGGTAATAATCAAGCAAAAGGACCAATTCATCATTCCTCATCAAAACATGGTCTTTAAATTAATTAGCGCGTGAGTCATAGAGCCTTTTTTTTACTTTTCTTTTTATTTTTAATTGCAAATATTTACAGATAGAATATAAAATTATATTACTTAGCTAATATAATCATTAGAGAATCCTTTATAGAAGCCATTAATGTCTAATTAAATATTTAATAGATATTGTAGGAAAAGCCTTAGGTATTACCAAAGAGCACATATTTCTTTCAATCAAGGAATTCTATCCCGAAAATATTAATCTAGGAAGAGTATTGATTTTGGATAGGAAAATAAAATTAATTTTTTTCTAATTTTTTTACCAAAGATAAATAAGTGTTTGAATAACACTAGAATAAATAGTATTTTAATTTAACAAATCAGAGGAACATATCTTGAGTATTTTTAACGAAAAAATATTTGAGAAAATTAAAAATATGGATTCAAGAAACGCCGTTGAGGCGCTTTTGGAGATCCTACTTATATCAAATAACTGGCAAGAAAGAGAGAAGGCAGTACAATTAATATTTAATTACGAAGATATAACAAACTTTACAAAAGTTAAAAACGCTTATACGAACGAGATTCGTTCGAAAATAAAATTAGATTTAATAGATCTTTTGATGAATTTTTACGAAAAGGACGCAATTCCTTTCTTGATCAATCAATATCGATTAGAAAACGATTGGAAAGTTCGAAAATATATCATCGAAAATGTAGGAAAATTAGACCATCCTAAAGTATTACAATTTCTCATAGAAACATTAGGAGATAAAGATATTGAAACAAAAAAAGCAGCTATTATTTTACTAAGCAGGAGGAGAGCCGTTCCTAGCTCTTCTTTAAAAATATTATTCGAACAATTAAAATATCGAAACGAGGAAATTGTAGATCTCATAATAAATATTATCGTAAAGATTGGGAATGCGGGTAGATTAGACGATATACTCGAATATAAAAAAGAAGATAATATTAACATTAATAGGGCAATTCCTCTTGTTTTGGGAAAAATGGGAAATAATGATGCTAAAAAACACTTATTAGATTTTTTAAAAGATCAAAATAGTTTAGTCAGGTTAAACGCAGTCGAAACCTTAGCAAAGCTTGCAAAAGAGCCTGAGGATATCGAAATATTAATTAAGATGCTAAAAGACGAGAATCGAGAGGTTATAGAAGCAAGTGTTAGAGCCTTGGGTAATATAGGAAATAAAAAAGCCATAAAACCGTTATTTGAGCTTTTAAAAAACGAAAGCGAATCCATTAATAAGAGTATTCTTAATTCGCTAGCTAAAATTTTAAAGAATTCAACTTCCTTGAAAAGAATTTACGAATACGCAAAAAAAGGAAATATAAATATACGAAAGGAAACAGCAGTGCTATTAGGTATGATAAAGAATCCTGACGCTATTGATACGCTTATCAATCTATTAAATAGTAAGAACTCAAGAATTAGAAGAGCTGCCACATCCTCGATCATAAAAATAGCTCGTTCTAACGAATCAGTTATGAATAGTATAGGAAATGCCCTTGGGTCCAAGGAGTGGCAGATAAGAAAAAACATAGCAAGAATTCTCGGCGTGCTTAAGAAAAAAGATTGGATAACTTCATTATTTTCATTATTAAAAGATCCAAAAAGTGGAGTTAGGAAGGCAGCTTCAAAAAGTTTAGCAGGATTTCCAGAAAATCTCGTCTTAGAAATAGCCATAGAAAAACTAAAACAAAACGATTGGAGAGTGAGGAGAGCAGTAGTTCAATTATTAGTAAACATAGGTACGGATAAATCCTTAGAGCCTTTAATTATATATTTGAAAGAAGACGATCCATATATTCAGAGATGGGCAGCAAGAGGAATGGGAAAGCTCAAAAATATTAATAATATTGAACCCCTTCTCATAATGCTAAAAAATAAAGACCCTAATCTACGAATAGCAGCAATAAAAGCATTAGGAAATCTAGGAGGAGAAGATAAAATCAAGTACTTAGGGAAAATGATAGCAGATGATGATTGGCGCGTTAAGCGAGAAGCGGAACTGGCATTAAACAATATCCATCCAGATTGGATGACCTTTTTGTAAAAAATAATATTTCCAATTTTTTTTACTCAATAAGCAAATTATTAATAATCGTAAATGTTAAAATACTTAAGAATAAGATGCTTGAAAATAATCCGCATTACATCATAAACATCAGTAGTTGCATAAAATGCAGTCTAAAGAATCCCAAAATTCAAGTAAAAAAAAACTTGTCCGAGAAACTTTTTCTTCGGAAGTCATCTCCATCATTGGAGACATATTTGCGGGTTCTTTGCTTTTAATTCTAATTTTACCATTCAAGAGTTTTAATGCATTAATTATTTTTGTGCCAGCTCTCCTTTCATTGAGAGGAAATATTAGTGGTCCGTTTATTGCTCGTACATCTAGGGATCTCATCGTAGGAGAATTTAATAAAAAGAGTTGGTTCGAAAACACGCTAGCAACAATTTGTCTTTCAATAGTCACTGCTCTTTTAATTGGAATGATTAGTATTTATTTGAATTACATAATTCTTAGCATTGAAATTTTATCAATATACCAACTGATAATGCTTCCAATTGTTTCAATCTTATTATCTCTAACTTTTTCGATTCCATGTTCAACTTCTTTAAACATCATCGCATTTAGATACGGACTAGATCCAAATAATTTAGTAAATCCGATCATGACGGCTATTGATGATTTTTTAACAATCATTAGCTTTTTTATAGCAATAATCATATTAGGGGTACTATAATGGAATATTTTACCAAAATTTTAAAAGAATCGATTATAATTGTTATAGCATCCTCCTTAATAGGTTTAATAAGCGGTACATTTTTATCGCTAAACGAATCGATGTTTTATTCATTTCCTATTATTTTACTCATTCTCCCTTCATTAAATTCCTTATTAGGAAATGTTTTAATAGTATTAATATCTCGTTTGACAACACAATTATTTATTGGTACTATTGTTCCAAAAATAGAGATTTCTGACAATTTAAAGAAAGAATTTATTGGTCTTACCATTACAATTTTACTTAGTCTCCTTTTCTTAGTAATTTTTGGATATAGTGTAGGTTATCTTACTGGGGTAAAAATTGTTAATCCGCTCTTGATTATATTTTTAATCACGCTAACAATAATGGTGCTTTTTGTAATTTTTTTCTTATTATTATTTGTAGTGGCAATATTTCTTTTTAAAAAAGGAAAGGATCCAAATAATTTTTTAATTCCCTTAGTAACATCTTTAGCAGATTTTTTCACACCCTTCACGCTGATTTTATTTATACAAATATTTATATGAAATCAAAAAAATAGAAAATATGAGTGAATAATTCGATATGAAAAAGCAGATTAAAAGAACATTCACATACAAACCAATCTCATTAAAAGATATTTTAAGCCAAATGAAGCAAAATATTGATTTAATGATCGATTTGGCTTATAGCGCAATAAAATTTGGTAGTAAAGAGCTAGCAGACGAAGTATATTCGATTGAACAAAGGATTCACGAACTCACTTTTCTTTTGAATCTTCAAATCATTCAAACTCAGGCAGGAGGTTTTAAAGAAGCCAAAAGATTGGAACCAATTGTAGTAATGGGATATTCGATAGATAAGATTTCAGACGCTCTATGCGATATAGCAAAAGTCGTATATATAAACAACGATATCCCCCAATTTACTCATTTTCTTTGGGATTTCGTACCCGAACCAATCGTGAAGATTCGCGTGAACGAAGGTTGCGATTTTATTGGGCGCAACAGAAAAGAGATTCATTTTAGATCGATCCATGGCGTTGATTTGATCGCAATTAGGAGAGAAAACAATTGGATATTTAACAGAAACGAAAAAATACAACAAAACGACAGCCTCATAGTTAAAGGAGAAATTAAACCACTAAAAGTCCTTAAAAATATGTGTGTGGACGAAGAACCGTTTACATTTCAATTTGACGAAGAAGATAAAAAATCTGATATGGACTTATCCAATCCTGAAATATATGAAAAAATCGAGGAAATTAAGAAACTTTACATCCAAATAACGGATATAAGCGAGACTATGATAGAACTATCGCTAGCAGCATTATTCTTTAATAGTTACGAAGTTGCAGAGGATGTTATTGAAATGGAAGAATTAATGGACGGGCTTAATATTGTTTTCGAAAAAGAAGTCTTAGATCTTGCTCACTTGATTAATTCTCCTCGTGATTTAACAGGTTTGATAAGAATTGCGTTTTCTTGCGAACTAATAGCCGATGCGTCAGCCAATATTGCTGAAAATATCATAAAAGGATTCAAACCCCATAGAATCCTACAACAAGCAATTAAAGAAACAAACGAGATCGTCGTAAGAGAGACATTATCAGAAGATTCATTTTTCAAAGGAAAAACATACGAGGAATTACAGGATAGTCGTTATAAAAGGGGTTTTCATATCATTGCCTTAAAGCGGGAAAATAAATGGATTTACAGTTTCAAACCCGATTTCATTTTTAACATCGGTGATTTACTTATAGGGTTAGGACCAAAAGAAACCTTAAACGAGTGGAGAAGGTGTGTTAATCCTAAAAAATATCGAGAGGACACTTTTAAATAAAATTTTATTTAAAGAGTAAAATACAAATGAATGGTATCTCTGAAGTCAAGTATATATCTTCTAGTAAAGGAAAAGGTCTTTTTGCTAAGAAATATATTCGAAAAGGTACAATTATCGAAAAAGCACATGTAATTTTAATACCAAATAAAGATTACGAACACATACAAGACACATGTATATATAATTATATTTTTACTTGGGAAGATCCACAATACCCCGAATCGACAAACGCTTTAGCAATGGGAATATGCCAATTTATTAATCATTCATATCAACCCAACTTGATATATCTTTACGATTATGAAGAACAAACGATAGAATTTAAAGCAATACGCAATATTGCCAAAGGCGAAGAATTAACTGTAAATTATAATGGTAAAATTAGAGATAATAGTCCCGTTTGGTTTCAAGTAGAGGATTAAAAACATATTAATATTTATCTTATTAGATCCCTTAATGTTTTGAGATTCATTATGTCCTCTTCGTATGTATTGGATTTAGGTGTCTCTAAAATGCCAGGTAGTTTTTCAAATCGCTTGTCGTTTAAAAGTAACTCAAAAGGTTTCAAACCCATCTCTCCTTGTCCGATATGCGCATGACGGTCCACTTTGGATCCTAATTTGGGTTGTGAATCGTTAATATGAAAAGCGCATAAATATTTTAATCCTATTATATCGTCAAATTTTTTCCACATTGCATCGTATTTTATTTTGCTAGTAAAATCGTAACCTGCAGCAAATACATGGGATGTATCAAAACATACACCAATTTTTTCTTTATTATTTATGTTTTGAATAATGGATTTTAAATGCTCAAATTTACTCCCTAATCCAGTACCCTGACCCGCCGTGGTCTCTATTAAAATCTTTACAGTAGAATTTTCAAATTCAGAAATTAACTTATTAAGCTGTATTGTTATATTATCTAAGGCGTTATCGATAGTAAGATTTTTTTCTGATGTAGGCACAACTCCAGGATGCATTACGATATAGTCTAAATTCAATTGAGTTGCTTTTGTTAATTCAT
>JAEOUI010000115.1 GCA_016839425.1 Promethearchaeota archaeon | reverse complement strand
CTTTGGACCCGATATGAAAAACAAGATGCGTCCCTTGACATTTGAAAAGTTGCTAAAGGAAGGTGGTATCGAACCTGTCGATCCAAAATTATTTAAAAAACTCTTATTAGCAGGTGAAAATCAATTCGTTGCTTTCTCAAGGCAATCAATTCAAGAGGATATAAATCCAATTTTGGAAATGCTTGGAAACTTTCAATTTGAAACCGATAAAATAAAAAAATTACCCATATGCGATTCCTGCCTCGACGATCGAAAATTCACGCTTCTCGAGGGAAGAAGCCCGTCAATTCAATATATGGATAAGTATATATGTGCAGATTGTGCTCTAAAGATCGTGCTCCGTCAGGCGGTTAGCTCGGGCTTAGTTTCCCAAAATAAAATTAGTCCTAAATTGAAGAACTTTTTTAATCACATGATTTTGAAATTTAAAAGCGTTCAGAAAGTTCTAAACACTCTTAAGACGGATTTTGACCCGTCGAAAAATAGGGAAGTAACGCTATACGATGTAGAAGAAAATCCTCCAATTAGCCAGAAATATCTTGGCCATGGTATTGACGATTTGGAGATTCCATCTTCTTTTAAGGAAATTTTAACGAGCTCAAAGATTAAATCGTTATTACCCATTCAGGCAATGTCGATCGAAAACGGCTTGATATCCGAAAGGAAAAATCAGTTAATTATGGCACCTACATCAGGAGGAAAAACCCTAATTGGAGAACTTTCTGGCGTATCAAAAGTTTTAAAGGATAAAAAGCAAAAGATGCTGTACTTGGTACCCATCGTTGCGCTTGCAAATATTCGCGCTAACGAGTTTGAAAAGAAATACAAGAAATTAAACCTCAAGGTCCTCAAGCGAGTAGGCGAATCAATCCTTGACAAAAAAGAAGATAATAACTTGGAAGACATCAAGGATTCCCACATCGTTGTTGCAACTTACGAAGCGATTGATTATATCCTGCGAAGTGGAAACAACGAAAAGCTTGGAGATGTTGGAACCATTATAATTGATGAAATTCAAACTCTCATCGATCCAGAACGGGGTTTCCTCTTAGATGGTTTTATTGCGCGCTTAAAGATGTTATATAAAAATGCCCAATTTCTATATCTTAGTGCGACTATTGGGGAGCCCGTCATTTTGGCTAAAAAATTAGGGTGCCTTTTGATAAGATATAACAACAGGCCCGTTCCCGTCGAAAGACATTTATTATTGGCATCAAACGAGATACAAAAAGAGAAATATATAGCAAGCTTGGTCAGGGCGGGGTTTGCTACTCGTTCAAGCTTTGGCTTCAAGGGACAATCCATCGTCTTCACGAACACGAGAAAGAAATGCGAATCCATCGATGCTAATCTGAGAAACAAGGGCGTGAATGTGAGAGCTTATCATAGTGGTTTGACGAACGAAGATAGAAAAGTGATAGAAAAATTATTTCAAGAGCAGAAAATCGCGGGTGTAGTCGCTACCGCCGCTTTAGCTGCTGGCGTGGATCTTCCTGCTCAACAGGTAATATTCGAATCGCTGGCAATGGGTATTCACTGGCTCACGGTTGCAGAGTTCGAGCAAATGATAGGCAGGGCGGGGCGGTTGAAAAAGCACGAATTAGGCTTGAGCTACTTGCTCGTCCAGCCCGAAAAAGTTTATTCTCCTAAAATGAAATTGACCGAAGAAAACATCGCAATCAAGCTCTTAAAAGGCAAAATAAAAGATTTTGAACTTCCACCAAGCGAAGATCGATCGATTACCGAGCTTTTGGCGTTTACATGCTCTACTCGGAGTACTAAGAGAGAACAATTTCTCCAATATTACGAACTCTTAATAAATAACGACTACAATATGGATTCATTTTTAAAAAAATTGGAGATAAAAAGATTAATTAACCTTAAAGAAGATTTTACTTTCAGGAGTACTCGGTTGGGAAGAGCTATATCAAAATCGTTCTTGACTGTAGACGATGGTTTGGAGATCGTGAAAACCTTAACGAAATCTCAATCTAAGTCTATCGTTGAAATTGCTTTAGATCTCGAACCATTAAAAAATGTATATTTATCAAAAAGGATGGTTGCCGACCTCTCCAAGGACAGGAGTACGAAATACCTTTCAAATAACTTATTTACAGCAAGCACGCTCTCGTTGCTCAACGCAGAAAACATACGGAAGAAAAAGACCTATTCCCGAGAATTCATCGAGATGATACTCAAATGGCAGGAGGATATTTTTACATGCAATTGTAAAGATAAGCCTTATTGCGAGTGTGGAAGACTTAATTTCGAAAAATTATTGTTGTCTCTAAGGATAGATGATGGGTTTTCTATAGATCAGATTTGCGAATATCTAATGGAAGAATACGAAGTATTGGTTTTTAAAGGAGATCTTGTCGATTTCTTTGAAAGTCTAATTTACTCGCTCGAAAGCGTGTTGGAAATCGCAAGGAGCATAAATAATCTCAATAATATTTATAAAAATCAAATTAAAGAATTAACGGGTTTAATTGAAAAAATTAAAATGTAATTTAAATAAGAAATAGAGGAATTGATACGGTGATATTCTCTAATGTTTCAAAACAATGATTAAAAAAAAGTTATTAAATACATTTTTCTCTTTTTCTTTGTTTTAAATTAATCTTTGCATTCTTTTTGAAATTTGATTTTAAGCGATCTGTAGAAGAAGGGAAATACTTTTAAATTATTTCTAACCTAAATTAACATATACCAAAAATATTGGGTTAATAAGTGACAAAATTGGCAGAAAAACTTAAAATAAATTTAATGGCAGTTCTATTGTTAACGCTCGTTACCATTCCACTCGCTTGTACCTTTTTAGCAGTACCAAACACTGAAAAATCTTTAGAAGATATCGATTCAAATCCCAAGACCTCTTATTCTTACGATTATATACCTAGCACATCCATTAGCTCCCCTTTTGAACTTGATATTGATACAACTCATATGGATTATTATGATGAGTTTGATGCAACTTATTCTCAAACTTACTATCACGAGGCAGATTTAGACTATTATACACCATATATATTCTATATTGCGGGAGGTCCTGTTACCAGCTCTTATATTTATATGGATATTTATATTGAGGGATATTACTCTAATACTTCTCTCTATAGTGATTTTATCTATTCTGGGAATAAGTTCCTATTTCTTGTTGAAGTAACTAGTTCTAGTACCGTGCATTTTGATATTACTTACGAGGGTTCTTCAACCACATTTTATAACTTCTACGGAATTGGCATCTATTCTCTTTCATATGAAAATTGGTATTACGAGAGCGTAGAGGAAAACGATTTTGATTTTAGGTCTGATGTCCCAAACTATTACACCTTCACGGCTGGACAATACTATTTTTCGAGTAGCGATTATTACGAGAGAGCATCATACAACTCCTACGATGAATTATATTATGTAAGTTATACATCGATGCAACAGGGTCAAATATTGAACGATTACGATAATTGGTTTACTGATGGTGAATATCTATCCAGCGGAAGCTATATTTTCTTCGATTTGTATTCTGAAGATATTGATTTTCAATACGAAACAACAACACCTTACACGCCTCCTTCTTTCCCCTTTCCAGTGATTTCTTTTGGACCATTTTTTATCCTATTTGGGTTATTAGGAGTAGTTATGGTGACGATATTAGCTAAAAAAAGAATTCAAAAACATGAATTTGATTAACTTTTCTTTTTTTTCTTTTTTCTTAAATACATTAATATTTTTTGAATTTTTATAACAAATAGATCAATATTATTTTCTTTAAACATCTATTTACTGTTGGTTAAACTTGAGTAGAACTTTTAAATTGAAAATAGAACCAATTCTATTATTAACTCTCGTTGTCATTCCGATTATTTCTTCTTCAATGTCAGTTTCACTTAATCACAAGAACTCTTTTTCGAAAAAGGATTTTAATCCAAACACATCGTACGCAAATGATTACATTCCTAGTACAGATGTTAATAACCCTTATTATATTTTAAAGGAAGATATTCACGCCGTTGATGATAATTCCTTCTCCGCAAACCCGGGAGATACTTTCTATCATAAAGCTTATTTATCGTCGAATACACCATATATTTTTTACATTGCAGGAGGACCTTTGCACGATCAGTTTTATTTGGATGTATATATCGAAGATTACCCGTCTACTGGACTTACTCACACCTTCGATGCTTATTATTATTTTGATTATTATCAGTCAAATTTTTTGTACTTCATAGAAATTGATTCCTCTTCTTTTGTGCATTTTGATATTAGTTATGAGGGATCATCAACATTTACTAATTCCTTTTATGGTATTGGTATCTATTCTCTTTACTCGGAATTTAGTTATTCCCATGTTGTAAACGAAGCCGATTTCGATTTTAAGGCCCTAGGCCCTGGTGGTTATATCTTCACAGCAGGACAATATCATTTCTCAGGGGATTATTACGAAAAAGCAACGAGTAGTTATGCTGAATCGTTATATTATATTAGTTATACATCAGAATTACAAGCAATGGAATTGGATGGCACTCATAACAGTTTTTTAAGTAGTGAAACTGTATATCTTTCAGGAAATTACATATTCTTTGACTTGAACGGCTATGATATTGGATTTCAATACGATACTTCAATTAATCCTTACACGCCATCATTCCCTAATTTTCCCGCGATATCTTCTGGACCGTTTTTTGTCGTATTTGGATTTTTAGGAGTAGTTATGGTGATGATTTTAGCTAAAAGAAGAATTCAAAAACACGAATTTGAATAACTTTTCTTTATCTATTTATTATGATGTTTTATTTGTAACAAATTCAATTTTTTTGAGAAGTACTTTTATTGATAATTCGGATTGCTATAATTAAATCAGGGTTATCATTATGAATTTTTTAAAACTTACTTAAATGTTGAATAGTAAATATCTGACCATGTTCTTCAATCCTTTTTTTTTCTATTTTTTTTAACATATTAAAGGTAGACCAGAATGCTTCGAAGTCTTCCTTTCCTAAATTTAGGTCAAAAAATATTGCAATATCATTATCACTAGTGTTCTGAAAACGGAATTGTATCCGCACGCTTTTTTTGCTATGAGATATGAATATCTCGTGTATTTCAGACAGGACCATAAACATTAGATCGTCTTGACGATATAAATACCACGAAATTTGCTTGGGTAATCCAAATAGTGTCATGTAATTCGTTGTCTTGTGAATTAATCGCATATTCGTAAGAACGCAAGAAGCAGTGTATTTTTTAAGGTCATTGATATTATAACCAATTTTTTTTGCATTCCATGTTAATAAAATTGGTTCAATCACGCCTACTCCCATTACAATCAATATTGAAAATCCTAATATTCCGACTATTAAGAATTTAAAAAAAAGCATTGAGCGCAAGAAGTATTCGTTCAAAAGCAAGCACATAAATGCTAGAAGGATTAAAAAAAACACGCACCCTATTATTAAACGCTTTAATAAGTTAATTATCTTTATGCTTTTCCATAGTATTACTTCGCCTTCGCGCAAGTAATCTTCAATGTTTCTATCCATTTCCATTTTGTCTTTGGTAATGTAATTATTTAGGACTTATTCGTATTTAAATGTCTATGGTGAGGATCTGAAATGATGAATCAACAACTATTTTAATCTTTGAAAATTATAAAAGTCTTTATAATGGGATTACTGGATAAAATAAGAGGAGATAAATAAAGTTTTAAATTGTATACAAAAGAATTTGATTACATAAAATCAAACGAGAAAATTATAACCTAAATGCCAAATTTTCGTATTATTGATTTTAAAAAACTACTTATACAAAAAATACGTTTGTATTACTTAAAATTACTACCATAATTTTGCGATAAAGAATATAAACATGAATTATTTAATACAACCAAAGAAATATCAAAGTCTCATATCCGACGCTGGTTCTCGTGCCATAATGGATAAGACAATTGCTTTCTTTGAAAAGATTGGAAAATCAAAAATTACTGATGATTTCCATAAAAAAGTCTGGTACGATAATTTTATAGAATTTATTGGTCATGAAAAGATTTTTGCTAAACTTCTAACACCTAAAGCCTATGCTGACGGAGATCCAGATTGCAGGTGGGACACCGCCCGAAATAACGAATACAGCGAACTTCTAGCCTTTTACGGTTCAGGGTACTGGTATTGCTTTCAGGTGAGCATACTTGGCTTGGGACCGATCTGGATGAGTTCTAATGAAAAAGCTAAAAAAAAGGCGGCAGAATTGCTTAAAAAAGGAGCGATATTTGCGTTCGGTCTTTCTGAAAGAGAACATGGTGCTGATATTTACTCTACAGAAACTACTCTCACTCCTGATGGTGAAGGTCGGTGGAAAGCCAATGGAGAAAAATATTATATCGGTAATGGTAATGAAGCTGAAATGGTATCGACCTTTGGGAAAGTAAAAGATGGTACGGACGATTATGTTTTTTTTGTTACCAACTATCTGAACAAATCCTACGAGTTAAAAAAAAATGTCGTATCTCATCAACAATATGTATCTAATTTTGCCTTGCACGATTATCCGATCATTGAAGAAGATATTCTTTCAAGGGGTGCCCACGCTTGGGATTGCGCACTAAACACTGTCAATATTGGAAAATTTAATATAGGTCCTTGCTCAATTGGTATTGCAGAACATTGCTTTTATGAGGCAATTACACATGCTAGCAACCGAATTCTTTATGGTAAACCGGTAACAGACATGCCTCATGTTCGCTATAATTTTATGGAGGCTTGGCTCCGATTATTGGGAATGAAGCTATATCAAAGAAGGGCGACAGATTATTTTCGCAACGCTAATGAAAACGACAGACGTTATATGCTCTACAATCCAACAAGCAAGATGAAAGTAACAACTCAATCTGAAGATGTTATTAATTTATTGTGGGATATAATTGCCGCAAAAGGATTTGAAAAAGATACATATTTCTTTACTGGTACATTAGAAGTTCGCGGTCCTTCAAAGCTTGAAGGTACAGTACATGTGAATGTTCAACTCATACGCAAATTTATGATCAACTATTTTTTCAACCCACAACCATACGAAGATGTAAAACCCGATATTTCTAAAAAAGATGATCTGTTTGTTTTCAACCAAGGATCTGCTGGTGGTCTTAGTAAAATTACTTTCCACGATTACAAACCAATTTTTGATAAGTTTGCCGATCTTCCGAATGTTAATATCTTTATGAAACAAATTGAGCTTTTCAAATCTTTACTAGAAAAAGCGGCACCTGATAAAAATCAGGATATGGATTCGTCCTTTTCGCTTCCATTGGGTGAGATGTTTTCGGTTGTAGTGTATGGTCAGCTAATTTTGGAGCAGTGCGAATTGAGCAAACTCGATAAAGATATTATAAATCACATGTTTGATTTTATGGTGCGCGATTTTTCCCGTTTTGCGTTGCAAATATATGGAATGCATAACACAAAAGACGAGCAGCGTGCGTATTTCAAGGATATAATGCTGATCAAGGCAGAGGCCGATGAGGCACAAAACAACAGGGTTTGGGAAAAATATGTATTTGCGTTAAACGGCGAATACGAAATGAACAATTAAATGAACAAATAATTCAAAGAAATATTAATAAAATTAAAACAAATAAGAGGAAATTTTTTGATGATTAAATCAAGATTTTGTGATGTATTAGGTGTCAAATATCCCATCATTCAAGCAGGAATGGGCCCGTTCAGCAATAATAATCTTTGCGTTGCTTCGGCCAATGCTGGAGTTTTAGGGTTACTTTCAACGAGTGGTCTTTTTGATAAGGAAGAACAACCATGGATCTACGATGCTTTTATTCAAACCGCAGATTCAACAATGGAAGACGATATGGCGACCGTAATGGAAAATTTACTTAAGCGAACTTATCGCTTGACAAAGGATAAGGGAGGCATTTTTGGTATTAATGTTATGGTATCAGCGGAACTTGTTGAATATTCAAAAATAGTAATCGAGACCGCAATTAAAGTGTGCGAAGAAATTCCAGATATGAAAAATCATTTTAAGGCAATTTTTACTTCGGCGGGTGATCCATATCCCTGGCGAGATGTGATCAAGAACGCAGGATTTACATGGTTGCATGTTGTACCTTCCGTTAAAGGTGCTATGCGATGCAAAAAATCGGGAGTTGATGTAATCGTTGCCTCTGGACACGAAGGCGGATTTCACACCTCATGGGAACCCGTTCATTCAATGACGCTCTTACCGGATGTTGTTGATGCGGTTTCTGACGAAAACACGCTTGTAATGGGTGCTGGAGGTTTTTGCGATGGTAAAACTTTAGCTGCCGCCTTTGCTCTTGGTGCTGACGGAGCTCAAATGGGCACACGCTTTTTGGCAACTCAGGAGAGCGACTTCCATCAAATCTGGAAAGAAGGTGTCGTTGAAGCGGGAGATAGAGGGACATTAGTAGCCCGCGGTTTTGTAGGTCCAGCACGCTGGGTAAAAACGCCACGTAGCATTGAACACCAAGTGAATACCCTCAAGAAATCCCCTGGCGTCTTTTTAGGTGCTCCTGACGATTATAGTAGCATGGACATGAGCCTGATTGATTACGAGATCGAATCAATTCGTGCGGTCTGCACAGGAGACAAGTCGAAAGCGATGATGGCTGCTGGAGAAGCTGCTCAAAGGATTAGCGACATGCCTAAAGTAGAAGACATGGTTCAAAAAATAGTCAAGGATACTGAAGATATTCTTCGCAACATGCAACAAAAATATCTTGCATAAGAAATTTGCTTTTTGAGAAAATGAATAATTAAACAAAAAAATAATGAAATTAAAACATATAAGGAGAATTTAAGTGATAAAATCAAGATTTTGTGATTTGGTTGGGACCAAGTATCCCATCATTCAAGCGGGAATGGGTCCTTTTAGCAACAACAACCTCTGTGTAGCATCGGCTAACGCAGGTGTGTTGGGATTGCTTTCTACAGGTGGTCTTTTTGACAAGGAAGAACAACCCTGGATCTACGAGGATTTTATTAAAACCGCAGATTCAACTATGGAAGATGATATACCAACGGTAATGGAAAATGTTTTAAAACGGACATATCGTCTAACCAAGGACAAAGGTGGTATATTTGGTATTAATGTAATGGTATCGGCGGAACTCGTGGAGTATTCAAAGATAGTTATTGAAACTGCCATTAAGGTGTGCGAGGAAAATCCTGATATTAAAAACCATTTTAAGGTTATATTCACCTCAGCGGGTGATCCATTACCTTGGAAAGATGTAATCAAACCCAATGGTTTTATATGGATGCATGTCGTACCTTCTGTAAAAGGTGCGCTTCGATGCAAAAAGGCGGGTGTTGATGTTATCGTTGCTTCTGGACACGAAGGCGGATTTCATACCTCATGGGAACCGGTACATTCAATGACGCTCTTACCGGATGTTGTTAATGCAGTCTCTGACGGAAATACGCTTGTAATGGGCGCAGGTGGTTTTTGTGATGGAAAAACTTTAGCGGCAGCTTTTGCTCTTGGTGCTGACGGAGCTCAAATGGGCACTCGATTTTTAGCTACGCAGGAAAGCGACTTTCATCAAATCTGGAAAGAAGGAGTCGTAGAAGCGGGAGATAGAGGTACACTAGTGGCTCGTGGTTTTGTTGGTCCCGCTCGCTGGGTAAAAACGCCCCGTAGCATAGAACACCAAATGAATACCCTCAAGAAATCCCCTGGAGTCTTTCTTGGCACTCCTGATGACTATAGTACGATGGACATGAGCTTGATTGATTACGAGATTGATTCAATTCGTGCAGTTTGTACAGGCGACAAGTCTAAAGCGATGATGGCTGCTGGAGAAGCTGCTCAAAGGATTAGCGACATGCCTAAAGTAGAAGACATGGTTCAAGAAATGGTCAAGGATACTGAAGATATTCTTCGCAACATGCAACAAAAATATCTTGCATGATGGATTTATTTATTGAAAGGAGATTCAAAAATGAAAACAAACGAAGACCAATTCAAAATATTGGCTAATAATAAAAACGAAAGCCCAGTAGTTATGCTCAACTTGTTGAAATTCAAAAAAGAAGGAGGCAAGGAAGCATATTTTCGATATATCAAGGAATCGAGTCCTTTTGCTGAAGAAATTGGAGCTAAAACCTTATACTTGGGAAAGCCGAAGGAACTTCTCTATGGTGATGAAGATTGGGATTTGCTCATGCTCATCCATTATCCCTCGCGAAAGGCTTTCGAGAAAATGATTAATAATCCTGGATATATCAAGGCGCACGAATGGCGTGAAAAGGGTACCGAACGAGCCATACTTTATGCGACAGATCCCGTCGAGTTTAAGGATCTCCTCTCTCAATAGCTATGATGAATATACTTGAACAACAATAGGGCCCTTGAAAGGTCCTCTTTTTTCTTACTATTTATAAAATTTTTATCAATTTTTATTTTTAAATATCCTAAATTACGATTTTAAGGCATGTATGACATTTGATTCCGCCTTAATGATACTATTTGCTTTTAAATTGAATTTAGGATCTAAACGATTATTTTTCCACGCGATTTCGCGCCATAAAGCGAGGATGCCTTCTCCTTGACTTGCAAATTGAGAACGCCTGATTAATTCTTTAGCATATGTTGCTAAAGCTATATCATAATGTATGTTGGGATTAGCCTGTATCCAATCTCCTAAATTAGGAGGGACTTCATCAATTTTTTCATCTCGACATAATTGTTCGAGATAGCGAATTTTTAAATTTTGTGCGCTTTCTTTTGCTTTTTTGTTTGGATTCCTTACTTGAAACGCTGTAACATCGTAAAAAAAAGTGCAGAATGGACAATTACACCCATCACTAACTTTAATCTTTTTTATAACTTGAAACGAAGTCGTGAGGAAAGAAGTAAACAAGTGTGCAAAAGTCTCTAAGTCTGCTTTATCCGGTCTTGTTTCTATTGGAAATTCGTTGTAATGTTTCTCTATCCATAAATAAGCTCCTTTATAGAAAGAAACCTTTTCATGTGCTTCTTCAAATAAGGTATGAGCTTTAGATTTTGACTTGCGACCAAATTCTTTTAGCTTATTATTGAGCCACATGAATAAATTATAACTTTTTTGATGCAAGTCTATTGTTTTCTCTAGTTCATTAGTATCAAACATGTTCTCTTCCTCATTAATAAAATTTGTATTTAAAGAATATAACTTTTTTAATAATTTTACCTGAAAAGGTGAGGATAATAAATATTAATAGATTTATAAACCAGTCTGGTAAAAATTTGAATATTTATTTGATGTTGTAGTTTTATATTTGGTTTTCTATATATACTGTTAATCATAAAATTGATGTAAATCAATATTTGGAATAATGTCTTAGATGGAAATAGAAAATTCATTGAAAAAAATATAAATATTACTTACTCGACTATGTATATGTGAATTATCCGATTAGTTATTGCTTTAAGTTATATTTTTCTTTAAGATATTAGAGGTTTCATCGATGCAAGAATTTAAAAAAAAATTGCCAAATTTCCTTGAACAGGTTCCTGATTCTTTTATAATAATAGATCGTAATAATATAATTCAATATAGCAATAACACACTATTTCATAATATTCACGATTTAATTGAGCTTGGACTCTCTGATTTTATCGAATTAGAATATCTTGATAATCTTAAAAAAATCATTTCAGATGTATTTAAAAAGGGAGAAATAAAAAAAATTGAAGTAAAAGGTAAGGATCAAAATAAAAATATTGCTTGGTACGAATGTGTGATTACCCCCATTCAAGATGGAGAAAAGATCACCTATGTAATGATAATCACTAGAGATATAACGGAAAGCAAAGCTAGAGAAGATCTACTCAAAAAAATGAAATATGCTATAGAACAATCAATGAACGGAGTTGCCATAACAGATTTGGATGGGTTCATCCAATTTGTTAATCCAGCTTGGATTAGGATGCATGGCTATAATAAGGAGGATTTAATAGGAAGAAATTTAAGCGTGTTTCATAGCGAAGATCAAATGCCTGATGTACAACGCTTTATTGAAGAAATTATTAAAAACGACTCTTATCAAGCTGAGCTTGGTCATATGAAAAAAGATGGCACTACATTCCCTACTTGGCATTCTGGTTCGTATTTCAAAGACGAGAAAGGCAATCCCATTGGCTTGCTTGCTATTACTCACGATATCACCGATCAGATAACAACAAAAAAGAAATTGCTCCAATTAACATCTATATTAGAAAATACGAGCGACTTTGTTTCAATATCCTCTCCAGATGGTCATATAACATATGTTAACCAAGCAGGAGCGGATATGATAGGATTGAAAGTCCAACATAATTCTATTCCAGAGATAATGATCTCTGAACTGCATCCTAAATGGGCCGCTGATATTATTAACAATATTGGAATCCCCTCAGCAATCCAAAATGGGATATGGAGGGGAGAAACTGCTATTCTTTTAGGAGATGGTCGTGAAATCCCAATATCTCAAGTAATAATCGCTCATTTTTCCTCAATTGGAGAGCTTGAATACCTTTCTACTATTATAAGAGATATTTCTGAAAGTAAAAAAGTAGAAGCAGAACTAATTAGAGTAAAAAAGCAATTGAGGGTGCTAGCGATGCAATAGGGATGTCAGATCCAGAAGGCCATCATTTTTACCAAAATAAGGCTTTTTGCGAATCGCTTGAATATGAGAATGCAGAGGAGCTCGAAGCAATGGGGGGAGGAATGGCAGCAATTGCAGATAAATCAATTGCCCAAGAAATCTTTCTCAACATAATGAAAGGTAATTCCTGGTCTGGTGAGCTTAACATGTGCTCGAAAAGTGGTCGTGTTTTTCCTTGTTTAGCGCGTGCCGATGCGATTAAAGACGAGGAAGATAATATAATTGGTCTCATTGGAATTTTTACAGACATAACCGAGCAAAAAAAAATACAGAAAAAACTTTTATTTAACAACGCCTTGCTCAAGGGACAATCTGAAACCACTATAGACGGTATCTTAATTGTAAACGAAAAAGGCAAACTAATATTTTTTAACAATCAGTTTGGAGACATGTGGAACATTCGCCAAGATCTCTTGGATACTAAGGATGAAGATAAAATTATTGCTCACATTTCAGTACAGTTAAAAAATCCTGATAATTTCGTTAAGATAATGAAAGAAATACATACTCATAAGAACGATAAAAGTAGGGAAGAGATATCCTTTTTAGATGGAAAAACATTCGATATATATTCTTCTCCCCTTATGGATTCACAGGATAGGTATCTTGGAAGAGTCTGGTATTTTCGCGATATTACAATTCAGAAACAAGCAGAGGAAGCTTTAAAAAAAAGCGAAAAAAAATATCGTAAGGCATATACTCGGGCAGAATTTTATAAGGACTTATTTGCCCATGATATGAGTAATATCTTTCAAGTAATCTTAACTTCAATAGATCTATGTAAAATGAAGGGGGGTTTTAATAACATTGAAATAAATCAATTTTATCAGATGATAAAAGATCAAATCCATAGAGGAAGAAAATTAATAAGAAATATTCAAAAAATATCTTCTATTGATAAAAAGTCTGGATAAGTTCACAAAATCAACATTTCAGATGTTTTGACAGAATTAACGAAATTTCAACAATTAAATTTTCAAAACAGGGAAATTGAAATTTATTCTGATGGAATGCAAGATGAATATAGTGTTAAAGCCAATGATTTATTATTTGAAGTTTTTGAACATCTTTTAATAAATTCCGTAATTCACAATAAGAACAATATTGTAGAGATATCAATAAAAATATCGAGAGAAACAATATACAATTTAGCTTATATCAGGATTGATTTTATTGATAATGGAAATGGAATAGAAGATAGTCGAAAAGAAAAGATTTTCTTGAGAGCTTCGGGAAAAAATAAAAGCAAGCATGGAATGGGTTTAGGATTATCCCTAGTACACAAAATTATAAAGAATATAAAAGGATACATATGGGTTGAAAATAAAATTCAAGAGGATTATTCAAAAGGGAGTAAATTTGTTATATTAATACCCGAATGGCGTTAAAATTCTTTTTCACATTTACTAATAATGTTTTAGTAGAATTAATTGAATGTCGGGGCGCCATTATCACTCTCAAGATCTTTTGTAGTTTTAGAGAATTCAATAAAAATGAAATGTAAAAATAAAAAAGAAATAATAAAAAATCTTTTTTTCGTATTTATTTATTTAATCAGAAGCAGTTTATCTCTTTTTCTCTACTTTTTTATTCAAGTTATCGTCGATTCCAGCGATTTTCTTTACCATGTCTTTTCGAGCTTCAATATCGTATTGAGTGGTAATTGCGATTTGTTCCATTACCGGACTTCCACCCCCGTGATAACCGCCTACTTGAGCGATGCCTCCCCAAGAAGAGCATAATGTATCTCCCATAAAGCGCCATAGTTGAGCAGCGTTTTCTGGTGCAATATTGGTATTTCGCATAATGTATTTATCTAGTTTTTCTTTCAGATAAGGAACCTTAAAATCGCCCTCATGTGGAAAAGTCGCGGTAACGCCGCCACCAATGTCGCACAATATCTCCGCTTCGCGATACACATTCTCTCCAGTTAAACATCTTCCAACATTTGCATAAATGGAGTTAGGGATGTAACTTCCTGGCCCGTAAGGAATGAATCCAATTCCCGGCATATAAACTTCGCTTTTTCCTAAGGCGGAAGCTGTATATCCCGCAGCGTAGCCAAGTTCCGTTACCATTATTAATTCAGCCAATTTATCCCTCACATGTTCCGTCCTGTGAACATTGTTATATTCCGCAGCTAAAGCAGCTGAACCTATCGTAATATCTCCAATCGCAGGCTTGCATCCCGAATAGCTGTGTCGGTGGAATAGGCCGAAAAGTAAAGCAAGGGCGCCACCGTGCTGGTATTCTCCACATAAGAAGACTCTCTCCCATGGGACAAACACATCGTCAAAGATTAAATACGAATCAGTTGCTCCTTGCGAAAATCCACGTGGGAAGTGCTCTCGTTGGCGAATGTTGTGAACGGTGAGTACTTGAGTAAGGCCCTCATAATCTCCTGGTATGGCAAAAGCAACGGCGTAATCCTTATCGTCTGGTCTTAAAGCTCTCGTTGGAATAACAAGTATTTCATCAGAGACAGAAGCCTCCGAAATGTGCAATTTACACCCGCTAACTATGATACCATCGTCCCTTCGTTCTTTGACGCGAACATACATGTCAGGATCTTCTTGCTCGGAAGGACGTTTCATTCTATCTCCTTTCACATCCGTTTGAGCTCCTGCCACTATCTTATCCTCTTTTTGGATTTCCGAAAGCCATTTCTTAAAATTCTCGTGATATTGAGTTTTCCCTTTATTGAGTTTGTCAGCTTCGTACGAGACATTATAGACCGCGTTCATGGCATCGCATCCCATACATCTTTGAATGCATCCACCAACTTTTTGACATAATTTTCGTGTCATATCTTGTTTCTTATGAAGGTCATCAGTACTATGATGGATGTGGGTGAACCTATTAATAACATCTCCAGTCAAGTGAGATTTTACTTGCATTAGATCCTTGTATTCGGGATCATCAAAAGCCTCGTAAGTAAATCCAATCGTGTTTATGGTATCCATATGGCGTTCGTCTAAGCGGTTAAATAATTCGCCGTTGAAATAGATATTGTCTTTCATTTTCCCCAAGGCTTTCATAAAATCTTGTTTCGTTCTAACCATTTTTTATCATTTAATTTAGTAGTATGTTTAGTTAGAAAATTAAGTAAGAAATATAATTATTATCGTTGTTCATTTAATGTGTTTTTAAACATTTAATTTCTTATAATAGCATCTTACCTTAAATAAAGACGATAAAATCATTAAAAACGAGAAGAAAAATTTAATTATAAAATCGATCAAGTCGCTATGATATTAACGACAGTCGGTTTGTTTTCTAACCAAGATTTAGTAATGAATTTTGCAGTTATTTTTTTCCCTGTTAGAATGTTTAAACCGATTTCTATCCACCCAATGGCAGTGTAATAAAATGCTTCAAAATCCATATCAAAATCCTCATATGTGAGGTTAGCCTCGTTTTCTGAGATCATTTCTGCCGCTTGGTTTCCAAAATTGAACCATAATTTGAAAAACCTGTTGAACAATCCTATAGCCGTTTTCAAGTCTCTTTTAATTTGAGCGCCACTGTACATTTTTTCAGTGATTTCTTTTCCTCTCTCCCTACCCCATCTCCTCACTATTTCCATATTCCCTCTTGCAAAAACCTTTGTCACAGCATTAAATGTGCTTTTATATGTCTCATATGGGTACCAAGCGGAATCAAGAATTTTTGAATTAATTATATGCCTGTCCTCCTCGCTAAGCAGGTTGTCGTAGGCACCACTTTTGTCGGCTCGAATGCCTATAATAAAGGGTTTTAACATTGATCCTTTAGCTTGTTTCATAAATATCACTTATTCTATTACTCCTATAAATGATAAATGCTCAGTTATGCTTTTAATAATTCACATTTTTGTCCTTTATTCGTGTTATTGAAACAATTGATGGTTTATAAAGAAATTTTATTTTCTTACAAAATTTCTGGAATCAAAATAACAAATTTACTTCCCTTTGAATAATCGTTCTCGACTCTATTTTCAACCCAGATTTTTCCCTTAAATATTTCAATAATTTTTTTAACCAGAGACAATCCTAAGCCCATGCCTCCAATCGATCCTTTTTCTTCTCTTTGAAAAATGGTTTGCTTCCTTGAATCTTCAATTCCATCTCCATTATCAACAAATTCTATTTGAATAATAGATTCGTTACCACTTTCTTTTCTTGATATTTTGATGTCAATTTCTAATTCTTTATCACGATTATGCTTTATTGCATTGAAAAGAATATTTTCAAAAACATCTTTTATAAGTTCGTTGCCTATAACAAAAATTTCTCTGAATTTTGATTCAAAAGAGATTTGCATAGGCTTCTCTTGAAATTGATTCTTTAAATAATTGATTGTATCATTCAAAATGCATATGAGTTCGATTTTTTTTAAAATAACTTCCTTTTCTTCAATTTGAGATAATTTTCTAATATTTTTTACGAGTTCTGAACCTCTATATACTTGTTCTTTAATTAATTCTAGTGATATTTTTGTGTCACTTACGATTGGTAAATCTTTTAATATCATTTCAATCAATTGAGCAGATGAAAGAATTGCTTGAAGGAGATTGGAAATGTCATGGGCAAACAAGTCCTTATAAAACTCTGCTCGAGTATACGCTTCTCGATATTTTTTTTCTGATTTTCTGAGTTTTTCCTCTGTTTTTTTTAAAGAAGATATGTCCATAAAAATTACGAGTAATCTATTTACATCATTTTTTTCATCAAAAAGAGGTATTTTTATTGTCTTTCCATACATTATATGATCTTGGTAAAAGTATGAATCAATAAATTCACTTGGTTCCTTTTTTTTTATTACCATTAAATCAGTTTCATATATTTTTTGAGATATTTTTTCAGGAAAAAAAGCAAAACAATTTTTTCCAATAATCTCGTCCTTTTCCTTATCAAGAGACTTTGCAAAATGGTTATTTACTCGTAAATAATTACCATTAAAATCCTTATAACAAATTGATAAAGGAATGTTATCAAAAATTAATTCTAATTCTCGATCTAAGTTTTTATATTCTCTTTTGGAAATTCGCACTATTTCTTCAATCAATTTTCTCTTAGAGACATCTCTTGTGACTCCAACAAGACCAATGGCAATTCCTTTCTCATTTCTTAGTGGGTTTACTTTAACTTCGGTGTTTACAATTGAACCGTTCTTATGATATTGTTCTAACTCTATTGTATGAACAGGATTGAAATCTGGATTATTGATGTTTTTTGGAATTATCTGCTTTCTAACTATCTTGCTAATTTTTTTTAACGATTCTGGTGTGAACTTTTCGTTTATTGACATTGCCGTGTCTTCTTCCACCGTGTATCCCAATATAGTTTCTATAGACGGGCTCACATAAGTAGTGTTTAAATCAAGGTCCATTGTCCATATGATATCGTTGATGTTATTCGCAAGTAGTCGATATTTCGCCTCAGATTCTTTTAATTTAATCATTGCTAAATTCTTTTCCGTGTAATCTTCTGTATGGACTTGTACTAAATCAGGAGGCGTGTATGCGTATTTAATCAAGAAATATTTCATCTTATTAGTTAATGTTAGATAATGTTCCGTTTCTACGGAAAAGGATTTTTTTTCACGCAAGCAACGATATACGTCCTCAATTATATACTTCCTATCGGCATAAACTTCAGAAATTTTAGCCCCGATAAAGCTTTTTGCTTTTCCTTGAGTTATTTCCATCCCAGCGTCATTAACATCTATCAAGATGACACCATCGCCTTGTTTCTGCCACGTATAAGTTGGTACGGGCATGTTTTTATAAAGCGTTCTATATCTTTCTTCTGATTCTTTTACTTTTTTTTCTGCTTCCTTCTGTTGTGTGATATCTTGAATCGTCGTGTAAAAAAATATTTCTCCCTCAACTTCTTCCATATCAATATTTATTAATGCTATAAATTCTTGATTTTCTTGCGTTTTCATTAGGATTTTATGATCTCGAACCATACCATCTTTTAATAAAATATCTCGCAATACATCACGATCTTTTTCATTAGCATAGAGAACATTAACACCCATTTCGTGGAGCTTCTCCTTGGAATAACCTAATGTTTTTATCAAGGCTTTATTAGAAACAATAATATTTCCATCATAATCTGAAATCCCAATTCCTATTGGGATTTTATCAATTAAATGTTGATACTCTTTCGTCATCATGCTTTTTTGGATTTTCATCATTCGATATTCTTTTATTTTTAAGATTTATCCTTTTAAATCAATAATCCCCGCTATTGAGTGTTTATCTAATAATATCGTTTAGAAGTTTATTAAATGGATTTTCAAATATTTCCTTAATTGTATACATGATAAACCTTTTTGTATTTATATATTGTCTAAAAAATATTTATGGAATAATTTCAAGCAATACGACCTAATTCTTCTTTAATCTCATGAGCAATGTTTTTCAAACCTATTTGTTCGTATATATCAATTGCATTTTTAGTGCATTCCACATATTTCAATTTATCGTTACATTTTAAAAATGCTTTTCCAAGCTTTCTCAATGTATATGCAATACTTTCTTTAATCTCGAGTTTTTCGTAAATATTTAGTGCTTCTTGATAGTTCTTTAATGTTTTTTTAAAATTATTTTGATAACGATAGAGATCTCCCATACAACACAGACAATAAGCCTTCATTTTGATACTATTTATATCTTCAGCTAATTGAGATGCTTTAGTGAAGTAATCATTTGCTAAGTTAAAATCTCCTTTTATCAACTCTATTTTTCCAATACCATTTAAAGAATCTATGATTCCATTTGGATCATTAATTTGTTCAAAAATCTCAAGTCCTTTGTTAAATTTTTGTAGGGCCTGATCAAATTGTCCTAATTTTTTATCGATTCCTCCCATACCAATGAGAAATGGTGCTTTATATTGTAGAATATCAAGTTCTTCGGCAATATCCATTGCTTCTTTAAAATATTCCGAAGCAATTGTAAATTTCCTGTCTTTTTTATAGATCAGTCCAATGTTATATAAAAATGCGCTTTTTCCCGAAGGATTGCCAATCTCATCGGAGATATCAATCGCTTTCTTGTAATTTTTCAACGCATCTTCGTAATTTCCTAAACTCTCTTGAACATTTGCTATTGAATTGTATATTCCTGATAAAGATGTTTTATCGTTGTTTTCTTCATATATAGAGCGTGCTTTTTCAAATTCTTCTAATGCTTCTCTAAATTTCCCTTGATCGTCGTAAATCAAGCCTAAATTATCAAATATATATGCTTTATTTTTATCGTCGTTTAATTCTTCAAAATAGGTTAACGACTTGTGAAAAGTATTTATGGCTTTATCTAGATGTTTTTGTATTCGTAAAATACGGGCAATGTTTTGTAAGGTCAACCCAATATTAAATAGATTATCTAATTTTTGAGTTATAATGAGCGCTTTTTGATAACACTCAAGAACTTTCTCGTAATTAAATAAATGTTCATTAATATTGGCAATGTTATATAATGGGCTCAATGTTTCAACTTCCATGTTTATCTTCTCAAAAAGAGCAATGCAATCTTGATAATTTTTTAATGCTTCATTGTATTCTTTTCTATTGTACTGAATGTCCGCAATATTTCTAAGACAGAAGGCTTTTTCCTTCAAATCGTCCACTTCATCATAAAAACCGAGTAAAGAAAGAAATTTTTCTAATG
>JAEOUI010000011.1 GCA_016839425.1 Promethearchaeota archaeon | reverse complement strand
AGGGGTGAACAGGATATTTTTATCAATTCTATTTGAAACATCATCGTTGTATATATTAGATCTTGTTAGTATCGGATTAAATTGAGTTATAAAACAGGTAATAACTAATAATAAACCTATAATTAAGAAAAATTTAGCTTCTATCCTTATTTTCATTCAAAAGATCACTGTTACAAAAAAGTTAATTATTTAGTAATTGCTTCTACAAAAATATAAAGTTATTTCTTCTGTTAAAAATTAACTTTGATCATAAATTCAATAGTATAAAATAAAATGAGATAAAAAATCCTCAACGATTAAAAAAAATAATCGTTTCAGATCATTTTTGCTTTTTTTCCTTGTAGTAATTCATTCAATTGTTCTGCCAATATTTCTGCTCTAGGTCCTAAAAAGCCAATATCATCCATTTCTTTTACCCGCGTGAGAATATTTCTTGCACGACGAATTAGTTTACGATCTGCAATCGAAAATGTGATTTCTAAGAATTCATTCTTATTTCTTCGAGGATTTGTCGTGTATTTGGGATCAAAGGGGATTCCATCTCGAAGTAGAGCATAGACAATACGCGACACTTTTGCCGCAACAATGCAATACGCTAACTTATAAGTTCGATAAGATTTTCGTTGAATAATATGTGTAGAATACTCTTTTAAATAGGATTCCGCTTTTAATAAATTACAAATCACGACTGCCGCATTAAAGAAAATAGTACGTAAATAAGGATTAGAATGGCGGGAAATATGAGCGGAATAGATTTTATTTGCGGAGGAGACAATCCGAGGACAGCATCCCGAATACGCAGTATAGTAGCGATGTCGGGGATATTGACCAATATTTCCTGTTTCCGCTAAAATCCACACTGCAGAAAAGGGAGAAATTCCCGGAATAGTGGATAAGTTATGAGCATTTTTTCTTAAAGCTGGAAATTCTTGAATCATTTGTTCCACTTCTATAGCTAAGATAGACTTTCGTCCCGTTTTAAAATCTAATTCGACTAAATTTTGACGAATTAGAACCATTTGAGCATGGGTTAGAGAAAATTCTAAAAAAGGAGTGAATTCTCCCATATTTTTTACGATTTTTGTACGATGCGTCTGAAGGGGATGAATTCTCTCTTTAAAAATCTCCTCTATAAAAGTTCCCAATGTTCCTTGATGCTCTACAAAATGATAAAGAAACGAAATTACCCAATCCTTGTTTAGATCCAGATTTCGGGGGCGAATTCCTGCTCTATCTAAACTTTTTTTAATACGGTTTTTAAGAGCTGTCCGATCTCTTTCAAGACGAGCTGCCATGCGAAAAATAGCTTTTAAATCTTCTAAAACTTGCACGATAACCTTTCCGTTTTTTAAAAGTCCTTTAGAGAGATATCTTGCTAAGTTCTCTGCATCAATTTTATCGTATTTCGGGAGGCCAGGCAATCCTGCAGCATCCGAAGGATTTACGACAACTATTTTAAAAGGCCAATGTACCATTTGTCGTTGTTTTAATAAAAAATTATAGATCACATGATGATAAATCCCTGTAGCTTCCATTGCGAACGCACAAGGATGATATTTCTTCACAAATGACCAAAATTCTTCCAATCCTCGTGAATTTACGGGAAAAATATTCGTCTTCAGAAATTCTGTTTCACTCTCATCGTCTGAGAAAACGGCAACAGTAAGTTCATGCTTATGGACATCCATTCCGCAATAAAATGCGCTTTTCGTCCAATCAACCTTAAATTTAAATTCTTTCATTTCCATTTTTTATACACCAATCTACATTTAATCTAAACCCGATAGCATCCGCTATGGGAAGCAGTATGGTGGTGCATCCTGCTTCAAGGTTCCGCTACGACCCTTCGGAGCTATTGTGTTTAGATTTCCTTTTTGTTTTTAAAAGGAGTTATTACAAGAACACTAGACGGTTTTTCTGGGTGCAAACCAAATTTAATTTGTAGACTTACCGTCAAGCGGCGGCCTAATGATCTATGAGTTGGTAGGGTTTTCAACTCAGTCACCATCCTGCCAATTTTTATCTCAGGTATCATCCACTCTTGGGGAGTACCAAAAAAATAACTTGACTTGAGTGTCTTGCAATAACTGAGGTTTAAGAATGAAGCATATCCAAAGAGTTTTGGGGTTCAAGAATTGATATGTCAAAATAAGTGGGAAAAAAAAAATTAAAAAAAATTAGATTTTATGAGATTCTCTTGCAATAATCTCATCTTGAAGTTCTCTCCCGATTGAGTTAAAATAGGCGTTATATCCTGTTACCCGCACAAGTAGATTAGGATAATTTTCAGGGTGTTTTTGTGCATCTTTCAGAAGTTCAACATCCAACATATTTATCTGCAGAGCAGTACCTCCATTTTCAATATATCCACGTAGATATGCTTTGAATTTCTCTTTATGTTCGGGATCTCGAATCAGACTTGGATTAAAGGTGATTGTATGGCTTGCTCCATTGGGTAAATAATTTATATATTCTCCATCTTCGGTTTTTCCTCCAAGAGCAGTCCCAACCGCATTGGTAACCGCAGTAGGACCTTTTTTATCAGCGCCATTTGTAGGACAAATTGCATTAGACATGAATGTCCCTCTATTTCGTCCATCGGGAGTTGCCACGGTAAATCCGGCATCTGCACCCGCCCAGT
>JAEOUI010000114.1 GCA_016839425.1 Promethearchaeota archaeon | reverse complement strand
GATAACTGGCCTTAGAAACGCTTCAGAAGCGGAAGAAGTTGTTGTAAAAGTTATTGATAATATGAAAAAAGCAAGTGTAAATGTATCGAATTATGTTATTACCATCCAAAATATCGTGGCATCGGGAGACTTGCACATGAATGTGGATTTAAACCTGGCCTCCATCGTCATGGACTCTGCCATGTATGAACCCGAAGTTTTTCCAGGATTAATTTATCGGATGAAGGACCCAAAAACGGTATTCCTCATTTTTTCCACAGGACGGGTTGTTTGTACCGGTGCCAAGCATAAAGAAGCTTTAAGAGAGGCGTTTATCAAGCTTAATGAAGACGTAAGGAAGGCGGATATTGCAAGGGATCAAATCGACGATTCAGACTACGACGATATCGACTTTTTTTAAATGTATTTAAAACAATATTTCCTTGAATTCTTTTTTCTGACTAATTGCTTTAAGTGATGTCAAATATTCTTCGTATAGTGCTTGAAGAAGATCGTGCTCCTTTGCCTTGGTAAGTGCTAATAGAAAGAGCTGGTTCAAGCTTTTTTCGTTATTTGAGATGTAAATATCTTCGCGTAGATTGAACTTTTCGCTATTCTGATCTAAAAAATTACATAATATATACCTATTCTCGCTTTTGAGATTTACTATATTCAAAGCTCCGTAAAGTCTTAATATTAACGGGACTTGATACTTGATGTTATCGTGATTCAGTAATTGAAAGTCTTGGAGGTATTTATTACGTTTTAATGAAAAGGTCATAGGTAACTTATTGTTTTGAAAACTTTTGAACGGGAGTAATATGTAGGTAATATCTTGGTATTACATATAAAATAAAAGGACGATCAAATGTAGTAATTAAAAATCGTATTCAAATCCATGAAATGTATTTTTTGTGTCTGTTAATTCATATTCTATTCTATCAACATGAGCCAATTCTGGACCCTTTTTAGAAAATTCTATTAATTCTTTTAATTTATGTTCAGGTCCTTCAGCCTCAATATAAACGGATCCATCGCTCTCGTTTCTAACTCGACCTGTTAAACCCAATCTTCTTGCAACTTTTCTAGTAGTTTGTCGAAAAAAGACACCTTGAACACGACCATAAACTTTAATGACGACTCGTTTTGCCATTATTTATTCTTTTATAATCGTTTTTATCATTTCTTGTAGGTTAATATTTTTAAGGGTTTGTTTTTTTATTTTAAAAAGATTAGTATAATTAGGTGAGGTAAATTCCTTTAGGAATGTTCTTGATCAAGTGGGATCAAATAAAGGGCGGCGTTGTCTGGTTAAAATATCCAGAAGATCTTGCCATTTCTGATAATGTGGTTCAACAAATAGAAATTTCACATAATTTTATAGAATCCTACATATCCATCAAAGCGCTGGGATGGAATTCTATATCTTACTGTAATGAAAAAAAGGAAATTACAATAGTATTAGTACTTAGCGAATACGATGATAGCGCTGATTATTTGATATGCGTGGAAGAGTTCAACAAGAGTTTGGATGGTAGGATTCTTAAAAAGGAAGAATTACTTGAAAAAATGAAAGAAGCATTGAACATGAAAGTGTTTCGTACAACTGAGGAAGTCATCTCGAAGATTAGCAACGAATGGTCGAATACGAAAATGAAGCTGTTTGAATTAGAAGGGAAGATTGAAGATATTCTGAAAACGGACATACTTAGCGTTAAAGGTAGGATATTAATGGCTTTACTCGTGAATTCTTCCTTGAAACTTGGTGAAATTAAACGCATTGCTAAAACGAGCAAAAAATGGGCTCAAACAGTGCTTGAAAATTTGGTAATGAACGAATTAGTTTCCTATTCCAAGGGATACAAGACCTATTCTTTATCCATATAATTCAATCGATTCGAAATATAAAAAATTACTTAAATCCTGAATTTTTAAAACTTACACTAACATATATATATACAAATACTGTATTTTTATCTAGTAAAGAAGCCATACACACAAATATAATGAGCGTCTATTATGTCTATATCCTAGAAGCAATCGATAGTAGTGGAACCAAATCATTTTACACGGGATATACATCAGATCTTCATAGGAGAATTCACGAACACAATCAAGGGAAAGGAGCAAAGTATTGTAGGGGTAAGAAATCATTAAATTTAAAATACATTGAGAGTTTTTTCGAAAGGAAGGAGGCAATGCGAAGGGAAAGAGAAATAAAATCTTTCACTCGAAAACAAAAGATTGAACTCATATCGCAATTTCAAGTCGATTGAGAACGATGATGCATCAACAAAATTTTCTTATTATGTTAGCGGGTCTTCCCGCATCCGGTAAATCAACCTTGGCTCTTGAGTTAAAAATAGAACTAGAAAGAGCTTATCCAAATCGTAGAGTTGAAATAGTAGATATAGACGAGATTAGGGCTTATTTAACGGGCGATCTTTTCGATCCCGAAAAAGAAAACGAAGTTAGATTAAAAAGTCTAGAAAAAATATTTACACTATTGAAAAACGGAAATATTGTCATCTCAGACGACCTAAACTATTATGCAAGCATGAGACACGACTTAAAAGAAATTGCTGACGAATTAAATATTCCATTTTTCACAATCCATATTACAACTCCTTTGGAAACATGCCTTCTATGGAATAAAAAAAGAAAAGCTAAAATTCCAAGCGATCTAATCTCTACTATTCACGAAAAATTCGATTCTTTTGACAAATATGCTTGGGACTACCCTTTTGCGACCTTGGATCTCTCTAAAATGAAAAATGTCATACCTTGGATTCGTGATCTAATAATGTTAATTAATTCAAGTTTAACGAAATTTCAAGAGAAAAATAATTTGAATGCTTTAAAACAAGATACTTCGAACCAGAAAAAGGAGGCAATTGATAGGATTACAAGGCGAATTGTCGGTGAAGAACTAAAAACTCCTGATAAATTCTCATGTAAAGCACAAATTCTAAAATTGCGGAAAAAATTTTTAATGACAAATTTAAACGAAAATTTTACCATTGAAGAGATCGAATCGAAGTTTAAGGACTTCTTGAAAGATAATCTGGATGGAGAGAACTTAAAGGAAAAAAGCGCTTAATTTTTATAAAAGTTAATAAAAAAGAAAATAAATAAGGATTTATTATTATTCTTAAGTTACAAAATAGAAAATAATTCGTATCAAGATAAATTAATAATGTCAAACGACCAATCTGAAATCCAATTAAGGATTGAACAACTCGACAAGAATCGCAGTGGGCGCTCTTTATGTTATGTCGATCAGGATGTCTTAGAAAAAATAGGATTAGCAACGGGAGACATCATCGAAATAAGAGGAAAGAAGAAAACCACGGCAATCGTCGTTGCTAGTCAACAAGATAGGACAAAAAGGGTCATTAGGCTCGATGGCCTTCAAAGATTGAACGCTGGAGCAACGATCGGGGAATACGTGTCTATTAAAAAGGCAGAAGTAGTCCCCGCCAACGAAATCGTATTAACTCCAACTCGACCAGATGTGGATTTGAAACGACAAGCAGACGCCATTAAAGGAAAATTGATAGATAAACCAGTCGTGATTGGAGATGTTGTAGATGTATTAGGCACATTCGTCCAAAAAGACGATGCTGACAACCCAATGGAAGTTATGATGAGCCGATTCATGTCTGGAGGGAAAAAAAGACCTACTTTAGGCACGCTCAGGTTGATCGTTGAAAACTGCCACCCTACAGGAAAAGTTGTAAAAATCACACGCAATACGAAAATTAAAGTAAACAAGAGGGTTGCCCTCTTGAATGTTTCGGGCGGAGTAGTAACTTACGACGATGTAGGAGGCTTGACTGACGAAATACAAAGAATACGAGAAATGGTAGAATTACCCTTGAAGCATCCTGAATTGTTTCATCGGTTAAACATTGATCCGCCCAAGGGAGTGCTATTTTATGGCCCTTCGGGATCGGGAAAAACGCTCATGGCAAAAGCCGTCTCTCAAGAATCAAATGCACATTTTATAACTATAAATGGTCCCGAAATAATGAGTAAATTTTATGGTGCCAGCGAAGGTCGACTACGAGATATTTTCAGGGAAGCTGAACAGAACGCACCATCTATCATCTTTATTGATGAAATCGATTCCATTGCTCCAAAAAGGGTAGATACTTCGGGAGAAGTAGAAAGGCGAGTCGTATCACAATTATTATCCTTGATGGACGGTCTAAGAGGTCGTGGCGAGATCATATGCATTGGAGCAACTAATAGGATCAATTCCATTGACGAGGCATTGAGAAGACCAGGTCGATTTGATCGCGAGATCGAATTTGGTGTGCCGAACATGAAAGGTAGAAAAGAGATCTTCCAGATTCACACGCGGGGCATGCCACTTCATACTGATGTAAACCTCAAAAATTACGCAGAAATCACTTACGGTTTTGTTGGAGCCGATATAATGGCAGTATGCCGCGAGGCTGCGATGATATCCTTGAGGCGAATATTACCCAAGATTAACTTAGACGAACCCATTCCGAGCGATATAATTCAAGAACTTGTGATTTACGATAAAGATTTCGTGCAAGCCATCAACATGGTAGAACCATCGGCAATGCGAGAAGTAATGATTGAAATCCCAAATGTGAAATGGGAAGACATTGGAGGTTTAGATCACATTAAAGACGAATTAAGGGAGGCGGTGGAATGGCCTCTGAAATACCCAAAGCTTTTTAAGAAAGCGGGAATTCGCCCATTAAACGGTATTTTGTTATTTGGCCCACCAGGATGCGGAAAAACGCTTTTAGCAAAAGCAGTAGCTACGGAAAGCAAGTCAAATTTCATTTCAATAAAAGGACCAGAAATATTTTCGAAATGGGTTGGAGAAAGCGAAAAAGCAGTCAGAGAAATATTTCGAAAAGCTCGTCAGGCCGCACCATCTATCATATACTTCGACGAGATAGATGCTATTACAGCAGGAAGGGGATCTTACGAGGGAACGCACACATATGCCTCTATTGTAAATCAAATGTTGGTTGAAATCGACGGAATCGAAAATAGAAAAGGTGTTGTAGTTGTTGCCAGCACGAATCGACCAGATATCGTGGATCCTGCGTTTTTAAGACCAGGAAGATTTGACAGGCTTTTATATGTAACAGCACCCGATTTAGAGGCAAGAAAGAAAGTATTAGAAGTCCACACCAAGGACATGCCCTTAGCCCCTGATGTTTCGTTACTCTCAATTGCTCAGCGCACCGAAGGTTATAGTGGAGCAGATTTAGAAAATGTGTGCCGTGAGGCGGGCATGGAAGCCATTAGGGAAAAAATGACCGATTTAGAAAAGATTGAGAACCGTCATTTTGAAACTGCTTTAGAAAAAATAAATTCAACCCTACCAATTGATATCGTGGAAAGCTACGACAACATGTCTAAGGAACTCATGAGCTCGCGAAACATTCGGGAATCAAAACCCGATTTTTATCGCTAATTATATTTTTTTAACAAATTTTTCTATCCTATCAATCGCTTCTTTTAGCAAGTCCATCGAAGTTGCGTAAGATAATCTTAGCCTATCACTCGAATAAGAGCCAAAAATATCTCCAGGAACTACCGCTACCCCCTTATCTTTCATTAAGTTCAGAGAGAAATCAGAACCGGTCATTCTAAAGGGTTTTACGGAAGGCATAATGTAAAACGCTCCAAGTGGTTTTTGTACTTCAAATCCAATCTCCTGGAGTCTATGATATGTAAAAATTCTTCTTTCGTCGAAGCTTTTAAGTATGGGATTAAAAAAAGAGTTGTCCATCTTCAAAGCTTCTATAAATCCATATTGAGCTGCGTGATTCGTACCGGCTATTGTATATTGCAAATATTTTTCCATAAGGTCAATGATATCTGAAGGAGCCACGACATACCCTAATCGAAATCCCGTTGCAGAATATAATTTAGACATTGCGTTGAGCGTTATTGTTCTTTCAAACATGCCATTAAGAGAAGCGGGACTTATATGTTTGAGCCCATCGAAAGTATAATTTTCATAAACTTCGTCGCTTATCAAGTACAAGTCGTTTTGAATCGCAATATCGGCGATCTCTTCCATTTGCTTTGAATTAAGAGCATACCCCGTTGGATTATTTGGAGAGTTTATAAGAATCGCTTTTGTATTATTCGAGATAGTCCGAGAAAGATTCTCAATATTAGGACTTAAATCCTCATTACGCTTGATTTCAACAACTTTAATTCCGAAAAACGAACCACAATAAAAGTATGATACAAAATTAGGAGAAAAAAGCACGAGCTCGTCACCAGGATTGAATAAAGAAGCGAAAGCCAGGGTAATTGCGTTCGAGCCTCCATTGCACGCTATAATTTGGTCGTTCCAATAGGCATCTATCTTATTAACTTTTTTTAATTTAATTTCTAAAGCTTTTAAGAGCTCTGGAACTCCCCTTGTAGGGGCATAAGTCGTCACATTCCTATTCAAGGCATCAATTGTACCCTGAATAGCAGGTTTTGGAGTAAGAAAGTCGGGTTGACCGATTCCAAGACTTATTACATCGGACCTCCCTGAAGCCATATCAAATAATTCTCGAATCTTCGATTTAGGGGCTTCTGTGACTTTTTTTGATAAT
>JAEOUI010000531.1 GCA_016839425.1 Promethearchaeota archaeon | reverse complement strand
GGGTAAAAAAAGCCCTTGAATATCAAGAAAATACAAATCTCTCCAAACAAAAAAACCCTTTTGCTAAATTAAAACGATTTCAGATTACTCCTGAGAAATTATTTGATTATTATCGATCAAATGGATATGCCTCAAGTATTTCTGAGGCTGATTTTTTCGAATCACTTGAAAAAATAAGCGCAAATAAAAATATAAAATATCTAAGTTCAATAGTTCCTCACCTCTTCGATGAATATAGATGGAATCTATTATCAAAGGAAGATCTTATAGCTGCTCTTAATATCATAATAAAAAACCACGAATTCTCGATCCAGGCCGCTAATGGGGATTATTTTGATGAGGTTTTATCTCAATTCAAGAATTTTCTAATAGATTTAACATTAAAACAAAATGAAAGGTAGTTGATCAGAATGGAAATATACTTAATCCGACACCCAAGCGTAGATATAGAAGAAGGTACTATTTATGGCCAAGCAGATGTGGATGTTTCGAATGAATTTATGACTGAGGTATCTAATTTGAAAAAACTGCTTTCTTTTAGCAAAGATATGATTTTTTATTCAAGTCCCTTAAAAAGGTGTGTTTTATTAGCAAATGAATTATCTGATGACCCTCCAATAATTGATTCACGTTTGATGGAAGTAGATTTTGGAGAATGGGAGCTTAAAAAATGGGATGATTTAGATAGAATTGTTCTTAATAATTGGATGGACGATATAGTAAATAACACTCCGCCGAAAGGTGAGTCTTATATAGACTTAGTTAAAAGAGTTACTGAAATTTTCTTAGAGATGATATCTGAGAATCAAAATAATGTAGTTATTGTTACTCATTTGAGTGTAATACGTTCAATATTGACTTATATTCTAAAAAATCCCTTGGAAAAAAGCTTTATCTTTGATATTGAGCATGCTTCTGTTTCTAAAATAAGCGCTAAATTTGATGAAAGGAATCAACCATTTTTCAAAATTCGATATATAAATAGAAAGTAGAAAAACCTTGGATTAAATTGAATAATCTTTTCATCCCAGCCTTTTCTTTTATTTAATAATTTTAATATCAATAGATATTCATTTAAAATCTCTTTTCAATAATATAATTTACCTATCTACTAATAACAGCTAATATCACTAAATTCATCGAATAAACATATTTGTAAAAACGCAATTTTTTTAAATAATTCATTTTTTCATCATATGCAAAATAGGAAACTTATCCTACATTGTATTAATAAAAAATAAATGATAAAGAATGGAAAAAAAAAGCCGAATAGCAATTATTATTGTAGCGGTAATTGTTTTAGGTGTTACAATTCCCAGCATTTACATGTTGACGCTTAATGTTTCGGGTCAAGAACTTTATACTGATTCACAAAATAGGGTAGTAGTAGTTCCAAATAATCCTCAGAGAATAATTTCTATGGCACCGTCTGTTACTGAAATTTTGTATGCATTAGACGTTGAGGATAGAGTTGTGGGAGTAACTGACTATTGTGATTATCCTTCTGAAGCATCCCAAAAAACAAGCATTGGAGGATTTTCCACGCCTAATTTGGAAGTTATTGCCGAATTAGACCCTGATTTGATAATTGCTGGAACTTATGATGAAGAAAAAGTGCAAACCCTCTCAAATATGGGTGTTGCTATAGTCATTGTTGAAGCCTCAACTATTGATGAAATTATTGATAATATCGATAAAGTTGGCAAATTAATAAATGCTGAAGCCAAAGCTAAGGAAGTTACCTCTGATTTGAGGGCGCGTGTAAATGCAATTACAGCAATAACAAGTATTTTAACAGATGATGAAAGAGTTACATGCTATTTTGAAATATGGGAAACACCTAAGGTTGCAGGGAGTGCTTCGTTTTTAAATGATCTGATCCAAAAAGCAGGAGGATCTAACATCTTTTCAGATTTACCCGAAGAATATCCATCTGTAAGTAGCGAGGTAATAATTAGTGCAAATCCTAAAGCAATTTTCCTTACTGCACATTCACAATCATGGTACAGTCAAGATGTCTGTAGTAGAACCGGATATAATGAAATAGATGCTTGTAAGAACAATCGTGTTTATAGTGTTGATGATGGGATGTATCTTCGAGAAGGACCTAGAATTGTTGATGCTTTAGAAGAAATGGCTGAATTACTCCACCCAGATCTATTTTAATTAAACTTTAAAATTTTTTTTTTTATAAAAGATGTCTACTAAAAAATTAAAGTCTTTTAAAAAAACAATCATCATCTCCTTAGTTATTTTTTCAATCTTTAGTATTATACTTGCTGTTAGTGTTGGGAGCGTAAATATTGACTTAAATGTTTCTTGGAGAATTCTCTTAAACCAATTAGGATTCAATTTCTCTCAAGATTGGACATCTGGTGAGGAATTGATTATTCTTCACTTGCGATTACCAAGGGTTTTGATGGCGTTTGTTGTGGGTGCAATGCTAGCTATAGCAGGAGTTGCTGCTCAAGGTCTATTTAAAAATCCCATTGCTGACCCCTACATTATAGGTATTTCTTCTGCTTCTGGTTTCGGAGCAGCGTTTACCATTACGCTAGGGCTCTCATCATTATTCCAATTGTTTACAACTCCATTAATTGCGTTTGCTTTTGCCTCTCTATCCGTATTAATTGTGTATAAGTTATCTCAAACTACTTTTCGAATTTCGATGGCAGTTCTCTTATTAGCAGGAATTGCTATTTCTTACTTTTTTTCTGCCTTAACTAGTTTTACTTTATATTTTGCAGAGGAAAAAACTCATTACATATTATCATATTTGATGGGAAGGCTTTGGGGCGTAACTTGGCAAGAATTTTATCTCGTTCTCGCTATTTTGATTCCCTGCTCAATTATTTTGTATTTTTACGGACAGGATTTAAATTTGATGGTGTTTAACGATGATACAGCTCAAACTATGGGTGTCAATGTAGAGCAATCAAAGAAAGTGATTATTATCTTGATGACGGTTCTGACTTCCTCAGCAGTCGCATTTTGTGGAAGTATTGGATTTATAGGGCTGATAATTCCTCACATAATGCGATTACTGGTTGGCAGTAATAATCGAACATTAATCCCATTATCTGCCTTAGGCGGGGGTATATTATTAATTTGGGCAGACTTAATCGCTCGTACGATCATCCCTCCTTTAGAAATACCTGTTGGAATTTTTACTTCCTTAATGGGTGCTCCATTCTTTTTATATTTAGTTTTGAAAAAGAAAAATTCTGGAGAATTAGCATAAATATAATTACAAAGGTGAAAAAATACGACAATTAAATGCAAAAATATACGGTTCAGCTATGGTGCTAATTTAATACTTAAAGAAATTTCAACTGGTTTTGAAAAGGGATTCCTTTATGGTATTTTAGGTCCAAATGGAAGTGGAAAAACAACTTTTCTAAAAATTTTAAGTGGTGTTCTAAAATCAAATCAAGGCTTAATCCAAATTGAAGATAAAAACATTAGAGACTATTCGATAAGAGATTTAGCTAAAAAAATTTCCGTGGTTCCACAAACAACTTCGATTAACTTTAGCTACACTGTAGAAGAAATCGTGATGATGGGGAGATATGCCCATATAGGTCGCTTTTCTCAAAAAACCCAAGAGGATAGAGACATTATAAACGATCTATTAAAACAATTTGGATTATATAAATTAAAAGACAGGCCTTTTAATGAATTAAGTGGCGGGGAGCTCCAAAAAGTTATAATTGCACGAGCGCTAGCCCAACAGAGTAAAATAGTCCTTTTTGATGAGCCAACAACATTTCTCGACATTAATTACAAGATTGAATTCATGGAGATGCTTGAAAGTTTGGTAAGGGACGGTTTTATTATAATTGTTATTCTTCATGATTTAAATTTGGCGGCACAGTTCTGTGATAAAGTCCTTTTATTACGAGATGGAAAGATAAAAGCGTTTGGTACAATTGAAGAAACTCTGACTAAAGAAAATATCAAAGAAGTCTATGATCTAGATACAATCGTAAGAAAAAATATCTATACAAATTCAATATTTATAACACCTATCAAGAAATCATCTAGTAGTTTTGGAGCACCAGAAGAATATGGAAAGAGGAAGAGGATTCACGTCGTTGCTGGGGGTGGTTCCGCGTCTGAACTTTTAACTGCTCTAAAAAATTATGACGTGTCTGCAGGTGTTCTTTATCTTTTAGATGATGATTATACTCTTGCGAATCATTTAAATTATAAAATCATTTCGGAGGCACCTTTCTCACCATTTTCAGAAGATTCTATTAATGAACAAAGATATACTATAAAAAATGTAGATGTTGTCATTCTGACAAATATTCCTTTTGGTAAATATAATCTAAAGAATTTGGAACTTCTTAATGAAACCTCTAAATTAATACTAATCCTTGAAAAAAATCCAATTGAGGGGCGTGATTATACTGGTGGAATTGCAGCAACTATATATAACGACCTCAAGAAAAAAGAGAATGTCAAAGTGGTTAGCAGTCTAAATGAGATCTTTGAATATATCAATGCTAGTTAGTATTTTTTCAAAAAAGGAGTATCTATGTGCTTTTTTATTCGTCTTTTTAGACATTCTAAAAATATAAGGTCTATGTAAAATGTTTATATAATAGTTCTTATATTATCAAATACAAACAATAACAAATTATAACCGATCTTATACAGATTTGTTAGACTTCAATAAGGAGGTTTAGTCTTGGAATATAAAATTATCATCGGAGGTTTAGATTTTGCGGGTAAGACTTCAATTCTGACTGCGCTTAATAAAAAGTATGATTTTCAAAAGGAAGTCTTGGAATTAAAACCTACTTTCAAAATTGAATATCAT
>JAEOUI010000530.1 GCA_016839425.1 Promethearchaeota archaeon | reverse complement strand
ATAATAGCCAGATTATCGTATAAAGATTTGAACAAACTAAATAACATTTTAATAAATGCCTTAAACGATATTCTGAATGATTTGTTAAATAGGACAGGTATAAAAAATTCTGAAGTATATGAGATGACGGCGGTCGGAAATACTGTAATGCATCACTTATTTTTGAATATTGGTCCTAAATATTTGGGATATGCTCCATACCCTCCTGTTGTTACGAGATCTTTAGTTGTTGACTCTAAAAAAATTGGAATGATGTTGAATTCAAATGCTAAGGTTTTTATACTTCCAACCATAGCAGGATTCGTGGGTGCTGATACGATAGGTGTGATTTTATCCACGGAGATTTATAAAAGAAAAGAGATCTGCTTGGTCATCGATATTGGTACCAATACAGAGGTTGTACTTGGAAACAAGGATAGAATGATCACTTGCTCTTGCGCATCTGGTCCGGCTTTTGAGGGTGCGCATGTGAGGCATGGAATGCGAGCTTCGAGTGGTTCGATCGAGGAAATTGGGATTGATCCTAAATCCTTAGAAATTACTTATAAAACAATAGATAATGCTCTTCCCGTGGGGATCTGTGGCTCCGGCATGATAGATCTTGTTGCTGAAATGTTAAAATCCGGCATAATAAACATGAGGGGGAATTTTAATAAGGGACTTAATCATCCCAGAATTAGAGAAGGGAATAACGGTTATGAGCTTGTTGTTGTACCTTCAGAGAAAAATGGAATTAATGAAGACATAGTTTTTACGCAAAATGATATAAGGCAAATCACTCTCGCTAAAGCAGCCATGCAAACTGGAATACGAATGTTAATGAAAGAATTTGGAATTGATAAAGATGAAATTCAAAACGTATTTTTAGCAGGGGCTTTTGGATCTCATATTAATAAAAAAAGCGCCAGAGTGATTGGAATATATCCGGAAATTGATTTAGATTTAGTAAAGATAGTAGGAAATGCTGCCGGTACCGGAGCAAGGATGTGCTTGGCTTCAAGTGAAGCAAAGAAGTTAGTAAATGAAATTTCTAAAAAAGTCGAATATATTGAGTTAGCATCAAGAAAGGACTTTCAAAAAGAATTTCTGAACTGCAGTTTCTTTCCTTATTCTGATTTAAGTGAATATCCTATATTTTCAGAGATTCTCAAGGAAAATGGAAATTTTCCAGAAAAATTACCTAGGAAATTTTGATTTTCTCGGGAAATCTTATTAAATTTCAGTACTAACCTTAATTAATTAGCCAAAAATTGATTTAAAGACGTATCTTTCAATTTTTCGTATATGTTCCCATAATACACTCTTAGAAACGTTAAACCTATCTGCTAACTCCCTTGAATCAATTTTCCTTGGAATATCATAATATCCATGTTGAACTGCATAAAATATTATTTCTTTCTGCCGTTCAGTTAGATTCAAATAGAGTTGGTCATAATTAGGATTTTTTGATGTAATGCTCACAATTTCAAACATATTTTCTTTTTCTTCAACCAATTTCAAAAATTTATCAAGAGTATTATCTTCTATTAAAAATTTTACACTAATGCTACTATCCTCAAATAGAATAGGGAGTTCAATTAAGAAGGATTCAATATTTTTAAATAATATTTTAATAACCTTTTTAGGCCAATGATGTCTAGAAAAACAAACATATTCCCCTTTTGATTTATCTTCAGCTATTACTGAAAGATCATAAAACTCCAGATTTAACTTTTCCAAAATTTTAGGAGTAGCGTGTGTATCAATAAATCGTACTTTAAAGATCATCCAAATGTTTTCATTATCATAACGAAGAATTTGTATTACTTCATATCTTTCAACTACATTAAAAAATTCTTTATAGACCTTATAAAAGAGATCTGATGTAAACCTTAGAGTAACTAATTTTAACTTCTTCATAGAAAACCCGATAAAATAATGATAAAATTGCTTTTTTGTAGCTTGTTTTATTTGTTTTATGTTTTATTTGTTTTATGTTTTTATTTGTTTTATGTTCTTGTTGCTTGGTTCACCAAAATGCATATTTTAGTTATATAACTAAAAAGGAAAATATATATCTTCTACCCGACCTGTTTGGCAGTACTCTATTATATAATAAGGAACTTTTCAACTTAAAATTCAAAATAAATGAAAAATTGATACTAATACCGAAGAGGAGAAATGTTAAACGGGGAGAAGTACTCTTCAAAGATTGTGGGTTTCTAAGCACGAACACGGATGAGCTTGAGATCGGAAGCAGTAAGCTAAAACAGTGATGAGGAATAATAATAACTGAAATATGAAGAAATTAAGAAAAGTTTTCCTCAGAATACCTATACCAGTAGAATATCGTGATTTTTTTGATATGTTTGAAAAATACGAAGTAATCGAACTTTGTCACTATAGAAATAATTTAATGTCATCTATTCAGAAGGTCAAATTCAAGGCTCATAAAATGCAATCTGTAATGATATTAAAAAAATTCTGTGGATTCCAATATATCGAGATTATTGGAGCTAGTGAATCGAAAAATGAATGTATCCTTTTCTCAATACATGAACTAAGCCCAGAGGTAAAAGAATTCTTCGAACAAACTGAAGTTTTCATAGATCCCCCCGTAATTTTGGATAGTAATTGCTTCTTGATAAGTTTTATTTTGGATGTTAAAGATATTGATAGGATTTATTCTTCAAAAGCAGCAAAATTGTACAAGGATGAGATTGAGATTTTGAGCATTGGTCCAGTTCACCTCCGTGGCGAAAATTTTTTTCTAATACTAACCGATCGACAAAAAGAAATAATGTATTATGCCGTGCAACAAGGCTATTATGAAACGCCCCGTAGAGTTAAAACTGGAACGATTGCTAATCATTTTGATATTTCTCGGAGTGGAATACATAATCACCTTAGAAAAGTAGAGCGGACTATTTTCAATTCAATTTTTAGGCAAAGATCTGAATATAATGATTAGATTGCAAATACTAAATAAAAAAAAAAGAAAAGTTAGTTTTTTAATTATGCTTTAAAGACAGCTTCAAACTTTTGAGCAAGTCCGACCGGACCTTTAACTTGAACTAACCCTTGAGTGTAGGCTGCGATACCGTCAATTTCACCAGTGGAGATCTTGTAGAAATTCTCAGCACTGCCGAAAGTATACGTGACGGCGGCTCTTTCTGCGGGACCATCGACAAGCTTATAACCGCCTTCTCCATCAAGTGCGACATGCCAGACACCACCACCTTCACCATCAACGTGATACTCAAAATTAACGGGCT
>JAEOUI010000529.1 GCA_016839425.1 Promethearchaeota archaeon | reverse complement strand
TCCCGTTCCGAATGTGAAGTTGGACGGTAGTTATCACCGGAATCACGGAAGTGAATCTTCCAGGCGATTCATGTGGTAGTGTTGTGCGAAAGCCAACGCGAAGCTTGGACAGCTGCCAACTCCAATCTGGGTTTTATATTTTTTTATAAGACTATGAGAATTGTAAAAGAACATGAAACATTTATAACCCACTTTTTTACATTTATAACCAATTCTTTATGATGGAAGATAGTTTTAATCTTTAATGAGGCGCAAAGTTTGCTTTTAGACTCATTTTTTCAACTTGGATTGTTGGGCGGCTTAGGGGGTGAAGACTCCTCGATAGGAACAGTAATTTCAACTTTAATGTACTTTTCCTTCATCCTTTTCATTTTTTTCGGTCAAAAAATACAATTATGGACAATGTTATGGAATGCAAGCGGAACAATAAAAAAACTCGATTATATGAGGACAGAAACGAAAGATATGACATTAAAAACAATACGTGAAATAGGTAAACCGAAGGATGATCCCACTCAGAAATTTAATACATTAATGGAACATTTTTTAATATCTCCCGTTAATCTTGATCCTGCGGGCATTGTCCCAAAACTTGATCATCTGCTTGATGTAAGAGATGACAAATTTAAAAACGATGTAAGAAGAATCGCTCCTGAGGCTGACAAATATCAGTTAAACAATCTCGAAAATCTTGTTGAGAGTTCATTGGCACTAAATACGATATATAGAATTGTAAGGCATTTTTATTTATTGGGGAAGAAAACTTCAAGTTTTTATTTAATTCTGCAACTTCAAATGATACTTCCTCTTATAATGCAGGAAGCTGAGGCTCTAATTGGTGCCTCGAAAGCTTTTGCAAAAGGTCAACCTATTGGTGATGGAGTTGGACCTCTTATAGCATCAAAATTAATGCTTGGAAAAAGGAAGAAGAAGGTCGAGAAAGAGATTGTGGTTGCAAAAACTGATATTGAAGGGCGTAATGCAATTGTTCTAAAAGCTGAAGGCCCTGGTGGAAATGTTGGTAAACCAGGGGATGCTGTAAGAAGAATTATAAAAGATCAGAAGGGAAAAATATCTATGGTTATTATGATCGATGCTGCTTTAAAATTTGAAGGAGAAAAATCTGGGGAAATAAGTGAAGGGATCGGAGCTGCAATAGGAGGTATTGGAACCGAGAAATTTAAAATTGAAGAAGAAACTTCTAAATTTAAAATTCCATTATATGCAATTATAGTCAAAGAAAGTATTCAGGAAGCAATTACTCCTATGAAAAAAGAAATAAGCGAAGCAGTTGAAAAGGCAATTGAAAGAATGAAGGATCTAGTAAAAGAGAATACGAAAAAAGGCGATACTATAATTGTTGCTGGCATTGGCAATACAATTGGCATCGGACAATAAAGGTGATAGAGTTTGGAGAGGCAAAAAGGAAGAACATATTTCTATATAGTCGCTTTATTCAGCATGGGAGTTCTATTATATTCTATTTACATATTGTATAATTCTCTATCGTCCTATGGAGAGGGCCAAACTGAAAATCTTTACATAGGAATGATTGTGGCGGTAATAGGTATTGGTTTGGCAATTTCTTCATTGACAACTTTAAGAAAGAGAACAATGTTATTAAAAACCTTGGATAAAAAAGTTCTGACTATAGAATTCTGTAAAAAATGTTCTTTTAAAAAAGTTAGATTATTCGAACAAGGAGATTATGTAAACAAGAAATTAGGAAAATGCACGCAATGTGATGGAGATTTGTATATTACTGAAATTTATCTTGAGGATAAAGAAAAAATCTCTGATGACCCCTCTTATAAAGTAAGTACTTCACAGCCCTCATCTTTAATGATCACTGTATGTTCAGCCTGAGCCACCGGTTTATTACTTTCTTCAACAAGAACGTAATAAGGTACGATGCATTTTAAGGAAATAATTTCACTTAAATATTTTTGCAACTCTTCTCTTGAGTATTGGTTTGCAAGCCATCGTGGAGTAAAAGGTAAATTCAAAAAATCTTTTTTTATATGGCGAATTATTTCG
>JAEOUI010000113.1 GCA_016839425.1 Promethearchaeota archaeon | reverse complement strand
TATAAAAAAATGCTTGGAGACGAGATCCTCTGGCAGATTAAATAGGTGATTTGAGTGGCAAAAAAAGATAAAAGGTTAATGGAACTCAGAAAATCAATGAAAAAGAAAAGGCCCCCATTCAGAAGAGTTGAATCTTGGAGATGGAATAGAGTAAAAGATTCTTGGCGAGCTGCAAGAGGTATTGACTCTAAAACGAGAAAAAAGAGTAAAGCAGGAATCACGTCTCCTGAAATTGGATATAGGGTACCAAAAAAAATTAGAGGTTTACACCCCTCAGGATATCAGGAAGTTAGAGTTGAAACTCTAAAAGATTTCGAAAACCTAAATAATAAAAAACACGCAGTAAAGATTGCATCTAAATTAGGGGCAAAGAAAAGAATGACCCTCATTGAGTATGCGAGAAGAAGAGGATTTAAAGTTTTAAACATTGGAACGACCCAAGCTGAAATGCAAAAACTTCAGGCTTTATCGGGCGCTTCCATTGAATAACAATAATACTAACGAAATTCGTGATGAAATATGAATATTAGCGCTCAAAAAAGGATGGCTGCGGAAATCTTGAAATGTGGTGAAAATAGGGTATTCCTCGATCCATACTTTATGGAAGATATAAAGATGGCAATCACTCGAGAAGACATACGCAACTTAATCAAGGAAGGGGCTATCCAAAAAAGATACAAAAAAGGTATAAGCAAGACTCGAAAAAATTTAAGACACGAAAGGAAGAAGAAAGGTCGTGCGCGAGGTCTAGGAAAGCGAAAAGGTCCCAAAGGAGCTCGAACTCCAAAAAAGAAGGCTTGGATGAAAAGAATTCGACCGCAGAGAAGGGAACTAAAAAAAATGCGAGATCGAAAGCAAATCACCACTTCTACCTATCGACAATTATACAAGAACGCTAAAGGTGGCATGTTTAATAGCGTGGCACAAATGAACAGGTATATCAAAGAAAAAGAATTATTGAGAAGAGGAAGGTAAAAATGGCAAAAGGACCACGATATAGGAAACCCCTCCGAAGAAGAGCCGAGGGTAAGACTAATTATCACAGTCGGCTTAGATTAATAAAATCAAAGAAGTTAAGGGCCGTAATTCGAGCTTCGACAAATCACATAACGGTTCAGATCATAGAATCTTCAGTTGGAGGTGATAAAGTTCTTGTATCTGCGTTTTCAAAGGAATTGAAATCAAAATACGGGTGGAACGCCAGCACGGGAAATATTCCTGCAGCATACCTTACGGGATACTTGGCAGGATTGAGAGCTAAAAAACAGAAGATTAACGAGGCCATTCTCGATTTAGGAGTATTTTATCACAGGAATAGAGTACTTGCAGCTTTCAAGGGATTGATCAATTCTGGACTTGAAATCCCTCATAGCGACGATTTTTTTCCCGAAAATATTGATAAAATCATTAAAGGTTCCCATATTGAAAATTACGCAGGAGTTATGAAGAAGGAAGATCCTGAAAAATTCGATAAACACTTTTCGGGTTACTTGAAAAATAAAGTTAATCCAATGAAGATTAGCCAAGAAATAACAAATACACAAAAAAAGATAGAATCTAGCGCATAAATCAAGTTTACGTGATAATCATGAGTAGAAATAGAAAAGTAGAAAATGTATGGGTGCCTCGAACCAAGCTTGGCGAGTTAGTACAACAAGGCTTGATAACACTCGATAAAATTTTTCAAAATAATTTAGTAGTAAAAGAAAAGGAAATTGTAGATTTATTGCTACCTCAACTCGCAGAAGATGTAGTTACCATTAAAATGGTACAACAAATGACTGCGAGTGGTCAGCGTTCCCGATTTAAAGCAGTAGTAATTGTGGGTTCTGACGGATTTTTGGGCGTATCTGCCTCAAAAAGTCGAGAAGTCGGCCCTGCAATAAGAAAAGCAATTGACAAGGCAAAACTTTCGGTCATTCCCGTCCTTCGAGGATGTGGAAGTAAAGAATGTGGTTGTGGAGGATCTCACAGCATACCATTTAGGGTGGAAGGAAAGTGTGGAAGCGTCAAGATTAGACTCATTCCCGCACCAGCAGGAGTAGGATTGGCTTGCGCCGATAAAGTAAAACAAGTGTTGAGGTTAGCAGGTATAGAAGATGTATGGAGTAAAACCTACGGAGATACTCGAACGAGTGAAAATCTCGTAAAAGCAACATTTGACGCGTTGAAAAACGCTCACAAATATAATTTTAATACATGAAGAAAAGTGGTTAGATGACAATGGTAAAAAATAAGGCTAAATTTGAGGAAGCACATTTACCCAAGTTATATTTTGCAGTGAGGATTAGGGGTGCTCCCGGAATGAATAGAAAAATCCTTGACACCCTAAAAATGCTTAGGATGCATAAGGTAAATCACGGTGTATTGGTTTGGGCAGAACCAAGTTTCCAAGGAATGCTCAATAAATGCAAGGATTTCATTGCGTTCGGAGAAATCGAAGAAACAACTTTATTGAGATTATTACGCGCAAGAGGAAAAGTTGAAGGCAACAAACCACTTACCGAAGAACACATCAAGAACATGACGAATTACAAGTCAATGAAAGATTTTGCTCAAGGTTTATTGAAAGGAGAAATTCAATACAGAGAAAAGGATGTGTATAAGATAAAACCCGTGTTTCGCTTGCACCCACCTCGAAAAGGGCATCGCGGAACGATTAAAAAGCATTACGCTGAAGGTGGAGTGCTGGGAAATGTAGGCATCTACATTAACGAAATCATCCATAAAATGATGTAATATAGAAAAAGGTGAAAAATCACAATGAGAAAATACCCAAAGAGTATCCGAAAATATAGAGGCACGCGACTCGTCGGCTATGGTACCCAAGGACAACACAGGAAAACTGGACAACGCGCTGGGCGAGGTAAGACTACTCAATGGAATGCAAGTATGAAATCTTATTATTTCAAGCAAAAAGAATTAGGTTTTCCAGATCCAGATTGGGACTTTGGTAAAAAGGGATTTAAAAGGCCTCAAGATATGGTCAGGATTTATAAAGTAAATGCAATTAATGTGAAGGATCTGGACCTTAAACTTGACGATCTCGTTCAAGATAACAAGGCATCAAAGTCGGGTAACACATACTCTGTTAATCTCGAAAAACTCAATATTCAAAAAATACTGGGTCGAGGCGAGTTAAACAAAAAGATTAATATTACCGTCAAAAGTGCTTCTCAAAAAGCGATTGAAAAAGTTCAATCTGCAGGGGGAAAGGTAACTCTCCTATCTAAAACTTAATTTATTTCGTCATTCTTCTTTAATTTTATATTGCTTTTTTATTCGTAAAATCATTAAAGATTGATAGTTTTCTAAATCCAAATAAAAGTAGAAACAAAAGTATACGATTTTTTATTATTTTAGAATATAGGAATTTAGAAGGCTCTTAAAGATCAATGTTGCAATAATTTATGTCTTTTTAATTTCCATATTTTGGTATTTACAATATCTTCAATAACCTCCGAAAACTGCCTGAATGATGATATCTCTCCATTAAAATTTTCTAGCTTTTTCTTGAACATTACTATAAAATTTTCTATAGTGATATCTGCTAATGTGTTTAGAAGGTCGAGATCAAAACGCTCATTGTTGCAAATAAAAACAAGGTGTAAGCCTGACTCATGAGAAAAGAAAAAAACTACCTGATTTTCGAGGGTAAACGATTTCAAGCTGGCGTGCATTTCGCTTTTGGCATATCTACACATCAAATCGAAATAACTAGCTATAAGTTGGATATCGAGTCGATTTTTTCCTTCTGAAAATCGGTGATGAAATAAAGCTATCCCCGATTCGTTTAAAATCAATAATTCTTGTATCGTTCCCATCCTATCTCAGATTTCACATAATTTTTTAGTTATATATCCTTTTTCCTATACCCAATAATCTACAAAACTGTCACTAAGAATAATGGATATTTACCTTTTTAAAATTTTATATTATTTTCTATATACGCGAAATAAATAAAAAGAGCTTTTTAAAACCAAATTTATTATATTTTTACGGATTATTAAAAATATAAATCAATTGGGTTTTTTTTAATAATTCTAAGTGAGAATATTGATATTAACCTCTGTAACAGAAGTCTCTCGCTCATTTCAATACGATTACATATACTTTGATGCTATATTTTTGTCAATATGGCTTGTAATTCTCGCTAAATTCAAAAAATGGAAAGCCATAAAAGCCGGAATGGTTACGGGAATAATCGTTTATTTTATTGACGCCGTTTGGTGGTGGAACGCCCCATGGAATGATACATTCATTCGAGAATATTGGATTGGAGGCGTTGCCGTTCCCAGGAACTTAGGATCGTATTTCCTTTTAAAATTTGGAGCAGATTTTATGATGTGTATATCCTATTCTCTGTATGCTTTTGCCTGGTTGTGGATCGCCTTTGAAAACATTGAAAAGAAGAATCTAAAGGAGTTATCGATGTTTACCATTCTATATTTTACATTTTGGATGATTGTGCCATTATTATCAACCGTTGTTCCGTTATACGATGTTCCCGTTTATACGATACGTCATATGGATTCTCAACTTATTGTGTGGATAGTTAATGCATTTGTTGGATATCTCTTGCTCACCATTATTTATGGAACTAAATATTTTGGAAAAAAAAATCTTAAAATTCTACTATATGTATTAATAATTGGTTGTTTGGAATCGTTTTTTATGGAATTTCCATTGTTTGTTTTTGGAATAAGACCTAATAACTGGTTGTTGTTATTGTATGAAATATTCTTCCTTTTTAACCAAGGAGCACCATATCTTTTCATTTTTTGGGATAAGATTATGCCGATTCTAAAGAAAAAGAAGGAATTGTATTTCAAAACTAACAAATCATAATAAACCTTGTTTAGAATGTAATCATATTTTTTAATACTACTTCCAATAATTTATAATCGATTACACTAATTAAACTTTGCAAACCAGAGTTCTTCGTCCAAAAAATATAATTTTTTGTTAGATAATTTTTTTTTTATCAATAATCCCGATTTTTCGAGTTTGCGAACATATTTCGTTATGGTATTTGAATGCATTCCAAGTTTCCGACATAATTGAGTTTGCGTGACTCCCTCGTTATATTGCAGGAAATATTCTACGATTTTTTGACCTTTTTCCTTTCCTACAAGATGGATTGCTTCGTCGAGATCTTGGTTTTCGCTCGAAGCGAAATAAACCTCGTGATTGCTGATTTTTTTTTTTCTAATATATCCAAATTTATTTAAAATATTTATATGCCATCCAACAACTGGAATGTTTAAGTTTAATTCCTTGAATATTTTTGAAAAGTATGTTCCTGGATTTAGAGAGATGTATTCGTATATTTTCCTTCTATTCTCGTTTAGCAACACGTCCTCACGAGTGAGCTTGGAACCGTCAACTATTAAATTTTTTTTCACTAGAGATTGAAGGATATTCTTAATTCCAACATCATTTATATTAGTGGAGCCTTTTGCAAATCTCGAATTGATATATGATACAATCTCGTCGGCTTTAAAATAGCGATTTTCCTTAATGTATTCCTGGACCAATTTTAGTACTGTTTTTTCTTCTGTTAAAAGCGTTCGAGACATGTTTTGTGTTGACTCCTTTAGTTTTAAAGCGTGTGTTTCTTCTTTTTTGATAATATATCGTCAACAATTTCATTCCGTTCGTTTGGTGAAAAACAAAACATTTCTTCAAGGAATCGCTTTTTTTCTTCCAAATTCAATCCCAAATCGTCAACTTTACTAAGAAAATCCTCTGATATTGACGACATGAGAATTTCCTCTTTTAAAGCGCCTATTTCTTGAGACGATTCGTGGTCGAACAATCGGATCAGGATGTCGTGGTTAATGGATTCGGATAGTACTTCGATTGATGTTTTTCTTTGACTTTCTAGTTTTGGCTTCTTTCTTTTTAGTCGTGTAAAATTTAATGAATGAAACTTATCTGGGTAGATAGTTGCAGCAATTATGGAGCCTACAACACCAATAAATATGGAAATTACAAAAATTAAGATTAAAGGATCATAATTCGTATTAATAGGAGATATTTCCGTGATATCCTCTTTATTACCGTAAAAAACATTGTCGTTTAACTGTGTATTGTAAGAATTTTGGATTATTATGCCAATTTTGTTATTGTGAATGATGTTTTCAGATATATTGGTGTTATTGCATTCATCTAAAAATATTCCCGCCTCAACATTCTCCCCGATATTATTTTTATGAACGAGGGAATAATTGCAACTATTCAAGCATATTCCAATTATGTTATCGTAAATATTATTGTTAAGCAATTTAGAGTTAACACTTGTTTCTAAATACGCTCCGTCCATTCCATTTGAAAATATAAAATTTTCCGTTACCGTATTGTTGAGTGAATACTTGAAAAATATACCATGTTCCTCGTTAAAAGCAATCGTATTGCCCAAAAAAATGTTATTATTTGAAAAAAAAGCTCCCAATTGAATGTCTTCCTCGTCTTCATAAATACATATTCCACTGAGGAAGTTATTGGATATGAAATT
>JAEOUI010000528.1 GCA_016839425.1 Promethearchaeota archaeon | reverse complement strand
TATAACTCCGTTCTTCCAAAAATCCGTTTTTTTGAAATTATCCTTTACTTTCAATTGTATATCTTTTGCTTCTTTGGGAACAATTCCGGTTTTAATTAAAGCTTGGCGCAGCTCTTGTATATACCTTGGGTTGTGTGAGCTATGATAATATAATTCTTCTAAAATTCTCAATTCATTATCAACATCATAATCATATTTTCGCTTGAATTTTTGCTGAGACTCATCTAATTTAAAGGGATAATAACGGGCTCCTCGTCCAATTAATTGAGCTTCTGCTATTGTTGTTTTTCCAGGTAGACCTGCTTTAGAATCTCTTGTCTCATAAAGTCTTACAATGTCAAATAAGTTAAGAACATCCCACCCTTCATTTAGTTGGTTTACAGCGAATATGACTCGGGACTCGTTATTTTTATCTTCTAGAGAATTCACAATTAATTGTTTTTCTTCGCTATCCTCTCGTGAATTGACTGATATGCATTTATTTTCTCCAAAATCTTCTTTTAATTCTGCTAATAAATTATCCAAAGAAATCATGTTTTTACTGAAATATGAAAATGCCTTTTCAAGCACTGATCCTTTGGATTGACCAGCAATTTTTTTAATTTGCGAGACTTTCAAATGTTTGACGGTATCATAAAACAGTTTCTCTATGGATTTTGACTCATCTATAGTTCTAGATTTCATTAAAATGATGGGTTTTAGATGGATTTTGTTTTTTTCTGCGACTTTCCGCCTATATTGACTCAGTATTAATGCCTGCAATGCTCTATCAATTGATGGAAGGTCAGCTCTTAAAACTTTTACTTCTTTGGAGAATCCATCTTGTCTAAATTCTTTCAAGGAATATTGATAAATTATTTTATCATCGTATTTCTTTGCTATAGCAGGAAATTCTTCTAATTCGATAGTGGCTGTAAATTCTAGAAGAATATTGTCTGCATTGGATTTAAAAATTTTAGTTACTGTTTTTTCCCATGAATTTATCTCTTCTAAATCGGTCTTATTGAGCTTACTTTTTGTTAAGGTATTTATATGGTGTGCTTCGTCGGAAATCAAAACAATTTTTTTATCTAGAAAATCTTCAAATGTTATCGAATTTTCTCTAGGAAGATTTAATTTACTATGGAGTCCTTGTATCGTAGTGAATACAATATTAATATCATCTTTGTTTGTTCCTTCAAAATTTTCAACTTCCTTGATATTTATGTTCTTATCATTTATTACTATTTTATTCTTGAACAAATACTTTGTCGACAATGAATCTAAGAAATTAGCTCTTGTTTTTTCAATAATCTCTGTACTATTGACAAAGAAGATAAAATTACGATATCCCAACTCATACAGGTATAAAATATTACCAGCCATAATTAGGGTTTTTCCGCTTCCCGTAGCCATATGAAACAATAAATGAGTAGGTCTAACTCTGCCTTGAAAATTAGTCATATAAAAGAAAAATCTTGCAAAAGCCTCCTTTTGGTATTCTCTAAGTTCAAAAATCTCCTTTAAATTTTTAACGACATAATCGGGCATTTCTTTTTTAATAGCCCCATATTTCGAAAGCGTATCAAATTCTTGACAGAGTTTGACCATGTTTTAACCTATCTCGAAATTTGTTTGTTCAACTCTATGTCTTTTTTGCTGATATTATAGGTCTCATCATTAATTTCACTTAAGTTGACATATAACTGATTTTTATCCAATAATTCAATTAGGAATTTTTTTTGATTTTCAATTGATAAATCTTCAAAATCTTTGGCCTTATCATCGAAAGTTTTTACATTCAGACGATAACTTAAAAACGCCTTATTCTTAATTTCATCCCATATCTTTTTTATCTGCTCTTTTGTCTTTGCACAAGATATTTTCTCAACAAAGATATTATTCCAGCTCAACAACTCACAGTAAACAAAATTTCCCCCTTTATCCCATTTAACGACTTTTGAAATACCAGTTTGATCTCCATTAATAACATTTTTTAGTCTTATTACACTGTCATTATCTTCGTAATCTAATTGTTCTATTCCGATATATTGCCTATCTATTTTATGAGCGACAGCACATGTTGTTCCACTACCTAAATGATAATCTAATACAATGTCTCCCTTCTCTGTGACCATTTCAATAATCTGTTTTAATAATTTCTCTGGCTTTTTACCATTTTTTAATCTGACGCCTCCTTCTTTTGCTATTCCTGCCCATGAGATATGATTCCAAAAATCAGATAATAACTCTGTTACTTTCTTTTCTCCGTCTATCTCTCTAATCTTATTCGAATAAAATGCTATGGATCCTCCTTTGTATATGTATATATAACTTCCATCTTCCCTTTGATATTGAATTACTTTTTCACCATTTTCCTTAGATTGCTTCATTAACTCCTTAACTTTTTCTGTTGGTTTATGCGGATCTCTGATACTTACGACATTATCAGCATTTTTAAAGGCGAAATCCGCAATCATGATTTCCTTAACACTAGACCACATTTCCCCGTATTGTTTTTTTGCTTCTTTCTCACTTTTAAAACCGCTTACCTCTAATATTTTTTCAAGAATGGGAACGAATTTCCAATCTTTCACTTTTTCTGATTTTTCAAGGTAAAGATTATAATTTTTATTGTAATCAACCGGCACATATTGTATCTTAAATTTGTAATCCTTTTTTGATTTTGTATAAAAAAGAAGATATTCAGTTACTTCGATTGGCCCAGGATTGACTACTTTAAATCCCGCAGGTGAAGCAGTTTTTATTGCTATTATTTGAACTTTATTTTCTTTTCCGAAAATCTCATCCATTAAGACATTTAGGTAACCCAACTCATGATGATCAATCTGAACGAAAATTGCTCCGTCTTTTCTTAATAATTTCTTAGCAATCTCAAGTCTGTTCTTTGTAAAAGTTAACCATGTAGAGTGATTGAAACTATCATTATAATGAAAACTATCATTTCCTATGTTATATGGCGGATCAATATAAATCAATTTGATTTTCCCTTCAAACCTCTTTTTCAAGGTATGGAGAACTAATAAATTATTACCTTTAATTATTAAGTTATCATTTTCCTTTAAT
>JAEOUI010000112.1 GCA_016839425.1 Promethearchaeota archaeon | reverse complement strand
TGATTTATGAGAGAAAATCAGATCTAAAATAGATATAATATGACATTAAAAAAGGATTCGCCGAAAACTACCGAGGGCGAATCCTTTTTTCTCTTACTTATCTGTAAAAACAGACTCAATAATTATATATTAAATAAAACTGCGCCTAAGTAAAGAACCAAGGTGGATGTTTCCACCTTAACCGGATAAAATAGGGAAAGAAATCTAAATGAAGAGACTTGTTCTCTCCAATGGAGACAAGATTATTAAAAGCCGTTTTTAAAAAGGAAGGGAAAAGAAAAAGGGCCAAAGCTAATCTTGTCTCCATTGCAAAAAACAAAATAGCGGGATGAAACGCTTTGGCGGTAAATCTTTTTTTTAGTTTCATCCCGCTAACTCCAACAAACAATTAATGATTAAATCGATAAGTGCTCCTTACGCTTCGGCGGCAACGGCTTGCTTACCGCTTTTGGCGGATTTACCTCCGCTTTCGACCTTGCGTTTCGATCCTTTCTTGGGGCCACGTTTGGCTCCGGATGCCACTTTCTTTTCACCGGAAAGCAAGGGGAGCAACGACCAAAGACTGGAAATGACATCGTTGATCCTCCCGGCGGCGGAATTCAATCCGTCAAGGGTGGTATTGCCGGGGAGCATATTCATCAACTGTTTATCGGATACCTTGCCGGAAAATTCGTATTCGTTGGTGATGGTCTGAACGCCTTCTTTGTTCTGGGTAAAGAAAATTACCTTTACTCCTTTAATGATTCTTGCCATGATTTTTACCTCCTTCGGTTTAAAAAAAATTTAGAAAATTAAAGAACTGATTTGATTAATAACCTCCTTTCATATATATGTCAAGTAAAAAATAACTTCTTTTTAAATTAATGCATCTATAGAAACCTTATCGCTGACAATGGCATAATGTACGGCATTATTTAAATAAGGTTTAAACTTGTCTCCGATGATTTTGTCTCGATAAGAACGGGAAAACATATTCCAAAGAACCATAGGTTCAATTCTGCGAATGAAGAAATCTTTCAAAGAATGACTGACCATAGCTCGAATATGTTTGTCGCTTACATCAATCTTTCCGTACATCGACATATGCCATCGAAACCAATTTTCTCTTCCGGATACTCTGAAAGCATTAAAAAGCAAAGACATCATATAATACTTTTCCTGAAGATGCATATAAAGATGTTGATCGGATTGATTGTTATAGCCCAAAAGCTTTTCTTTTTGGATTTCGAATTGACAAGAAAGACAATCTCCGGCATCTTCTTTGATTTTATTCTCAGCCAAAGCTTGAATAAAGCCTTCTACATATTGATCGATAATAAGCTTTTTGAAGATTTCGGCTTTGGTATGTCTTAAAGCATTGAAATTAATGAATTGAAGTAGAAAACCGGGGCCGGGAGATTCGTTAGCAATGCTTAAGATCATACCTTCAAAGAAAATGTAGGTTTTAAGATCATGAGCAACATACCAAATCCGGTTATTTTGCCAAAGATCGAATTTGATATTCATATTTCTCGACAACCAATCAAAAAACCAATTGATCCTTTCTTTGGTGATTTTGGTAAACCATCCTCCATTATTTAAAAAGAAAAGTTCAAGATTAGGATAGAAAGAAACGATATCGGTTTCGTGAAGTTTGATGGCGATTTTTGTATGACCGTCAACGGTTTGAGATTTGATAATTTGAGTATTAGGGCAAACTTTATAAATACCAAAGTCACCCTTGAAAACCTTATTTATTTGTTTATGAAAATTATCTTCTACTAACATGATATTCTCCTTTCTTAAATATAAGTATAGCGGTTATTTATGAGTTGTCAAGTATTTTTTTATGGAATTACATTTTTTTCAAAAGTCGATATTTCAGAAAGATTGGTTTGATTAATAGATCAGAAAATGAAAAAGAGGCTTTAGTTGAGAGCCTCTTTTTCAATAAGGAAGGTCGCTTTTATGACCTTCAGGAAATTTAAATTTCTAGAGCAAGAAAATGATTGATATGAATTGAAGATACCAGCTTAAAAAATTTATTCCAATCGTCAATAATTTTGTGAAAATGTTTTCTTGCATTTTCGTATTCAAAGGAGTAAGTATAATATTCTCTGAAGAATTCTTCAAAATTAAAATTACAGCCATGTAGAAGATTAAATTCGACCTGAAGCGATATCAAAACATCTTTTAAATTTGGTTTTTTGAATTGCAACCAATTTTTACCACCATCATAGAAAGCTTTTTCAAATAAATGAGAAATGGCGAATTCAATATCAAAATAAGCTTCAATGTTCTCGATTTGATTTTTTATATAACACCTGAAGATAAAAGAATCGATCTTTTTGCTTTTCATAATATTCATAGCAAGCATTGTTTGAGCATGAAAATTATTATGCTCATTATCAATTCGGCCTTTGTTGTGATTGATAATTAAAGTTTTATGATATTCAAAGTAAGGAGTAATATTTACCAAATTAACAAGTTTGAAATTTTTAAATTCAATAAAATCTTGTATCGAAGTAAACATAATTATCCTCCACAACCCAGTTGTTCTAACAGGTTAATGTGATAATCGATTCGTTTTCTTTCTTCGGGATTTTCGTTATAAAATTTCTTAATAATACAACACAAACAATCCCCGCAATTACAATAATAAGAATCGTTTATGGCTTGTTTGATTTGTTTTATGGATATCACAAACCTTATTTTTTTAATATTTTCAAAATCAAATTTGGTAGTAACTATTAGACATCCATCGCTTCTTAAATTAACTTCGATCATATACTGATTCCTTCTTCAACAAATTTAAAAACCCACAGACCGGGATAGAAAACGTTTTCTCCGATATAAACCATTTTTTGTTTGGCTTCATGATTCATATCGCCGAAAATATTAGGCGGCAAACCGTAAGCCATGATCTTTCCTTCTTCGATAATACTTCCTTGGCCGGGTGCGCAAGGTGAACAAGGTGCGCAATAACAAGCCCATTTACTTTTAATGATATGAAAAGCTCCATCGTCATAAAGAATTCCGGAAAATTCGGCTTCTGGATCGGCGAAATATTGACCGTCTTTGTCGGGTTTCATTCCGAAGAAATAAGTATACGGGCCGTCACAAAAATCACATTCATCGGTATCTTGAGAAAAACAATCAAGGCAATCGGAAATGATCCCATTGACTTCGATTTCGTCATAGAGCCATTCGGTTTGATTGACGTATATAACTCCGCCTACGATCTCATTTATTTTAATTTCTTTGCCTGATTCAAAACCTGTACCAAGGCAATAAACACATTTGCCATGAACATCTGCGTATTTGCCTCCTTTCCCGGTTCCTTTGCAATAGGGGCATAAATTGGCTGATTTCATAATAATATTATCCTTTGATTGGGGTAACGTAAATGCAGACATCATAATAACTTTTATTGACAGTAAGTTTTGACCATTGTTTGATTATTTTTTCTTTAGCGGCTTCGGCTTGTTTCAAATCTTTATAGACTGAAACCTTTTCAACAATACCGCCCCAAGTGCCAACTAAAACATAAACATTTTCCATCTTAATCTCCCCTTCCTTTTTTATTCTATTATATATTATAACAAAAATAACCTTAATGTCAAGAAAAAAATGAAATTGCAGATTTTTTTTAGATCGCTTTGGTTATTTGACAAATAGAAAAGGTAACCCGAAGGTCACCCTTTCTATAGTGAGAGACATATATGATCTAAATATAATATAATATGGCTTCTATGTCAAGGGGAAAAATTCACAAGCCTGATCTTCAAATCCTCTCTTGACATAAATGTCAATATAACCTTCATCTCCTGTGATGGACATATTGTTATAATTAATAATAAAAACGATTCCGGCGTCTAGCATATTCAAAAGAATTTTGGATATTTCTTCACAATTGAAATAACCGGCATGGATACCGACATGACGAACAAACCCATGATCTTCGAGTTCGGAAATATTGAAAAAATCTCCGGCGATTTTACCTTGGTTAAAACGATCTCGATCAATTTCCGCTCCATGCTCGAAAATCGCTTCTTGATAGCATTTCGAACAGACATGTTCATCTTCGTTCATTATCCGAAAATAATTTCGATAACCATTACTGGGACATTTTTGAATAATACATTTGCCGCACCAATCGCATTCATGATAATCGAAATCCGAATAACCGCCCCTGATAAAACTTTCATAGCAAAAAGTAGAACAGAAATAGACTTTATGAGGCTTTTCTTGCCAAGGCGAATCATAAACTTCATGATACAAATCCAATCTGCCTTTCTCGCAACAAACTTCACATTCTTTCCCGTATTTAACCATCAGATAATTATAGATTTTAGAAATAACCTGTTCGGCGTCATAGTAAGCATAATAAAGAAATTCATCTTCCACACCTTCAAAGAGAAAAGGTTCTTGTTTGATTTTGTATTGAAGATAGTTGTTGTATAGACCGAGGAAAGTTTTTTTGGGAATGATAATTCCCTGTTTGACAAAATGTTCACAATAACGATAAATAGCGGCTTTAACTCCCATGTTAATTTCCCTTTCCTTTAATGACATTCTGAATAAAATTTGGCTTTTTCGGTAGTGGCTTCAATCAATCCTTGCTGAATAAGATTTACCGCAGTTCTTCCGAACCAGCCTTGTAATTGCCAACAAAGATCGGTATCAACCAAATATTGCCATGCGGCATGAATTTGTTCTTCGCTTTCGGATTCTTCGGCACCTTCGGCAATCATACAAGCGGAATAAGAATCCATTTCGTCATAATACTCTTGATAAGTTTTCTCTGACATGATTTTTTCTCCCTTCCTTTTAAACGTCTATATTAAGAATAGCATTTATTTCTGTAATGTCAATTTTTTTTTTAAAGATAAATTATTTTTTTCTTGACATTAGTTTTTAGTTTGATATTATTTGAATGCAGTCATGATTCTTTTCTTTAATCTTCCAGTATTCCCCACCATGCCCCAGAGGATTTAATCCTTCCCGCCTGGGGCGCATTTATTTATCGATAAATTTGTATATTTTCAAGATGAGAAGTGTTTTCTCATCTTCTGCGGCTAATAATTATTGAACAGAGTGAAATAATTATTGCGGTCAAAGAAGTATTATATATATATATAATAAATTTTACCGCAGTGGATACTCCGTAGGATGATTATTTTACGCAGTAAAATAAGAATACAAGGAGACCCGGAATTTTGCTTAACTTATTGAAAACATAGGAAAATGCATAATTACATGAGAAATTTGGTTTTGGTAGAAATACTAATTGAATCTTAAATCGATTTCTGAAGTAAAAGAAACTTTATCGACCTTGAATTATTCTGTAGGTTAAACATTAAGAAAAAGAAAATCAATCTTGAAATCCATATCGATATTTATCTCAGGTCGGTTTGTTTGCCGAAAATTTGATATTTAATTAAGATTGGTTTGAAAGAATAGGATTTGATATTTAAGAAAGGACGGTTTGAAAGACTAAATATTTCTGGCCGGAATAATTAGTACTCGAATCGAGAAAAACAGTAAAAGAAAAAGATTAAAAAAAATATGGAATTACAGAAAAAATAAATTGACATTAAAGAAATATCTGTTATTCTTTAGACAGAATATTTGATCTTTTAATTTTAATCTTTTAACGAAAGGATAAGTACAATGGTGGAAATTTTTCGAGAAATGATTCACAAGGGAAACAAGAATTTCGAAAATATAAAGTCTTTGGTAGATGCAATTTATTTGCATCCGGGAGAATTTTTTATTTCTCCCGACAAAGCTTTCAACGTTTCCCCTTATGGTTTTCTTTCCGTTCTTACCGGGATTTTCCATGTCAAATGCAATGGTTTTCCGGTTTCACTCGATCTGAGGGCGGGAGAAGTGCAATCGATTGCTTTTATGAATGAAGTTTAATATTTTCGGTTACAGGGGAGAGGGTTATTTTTCCCTCTCCCCTATGGAGTTTAAAAGTGGAATATATTGATTTTAAAATCAAAGATATTAAAAACAGAGAATTCCAAAATAGAAGACAATTAATTTCTGCTATTCTTGAAAATCCAAAAGATTTTTTAATTGAGAAACAAACAATTAATATTAATGATTTATTTTCCGGAAAATACTTTTTGCAATTTAAATCTTTTGTTGTGGCTTTATGGATTGATAGAGGAAATATATTTAATCATTTGACTTTAGTTTAAGGCTTTTAAGATGGACAAAGACAAAATACTAAAACAAGTTGTAAGATTAAAAACTAATTTTAGGAAATGGATTTTAATTAAAGACGAATTAAAATGTTATTTCCCTAGATATGATTATCTAAGCGAAAAAAATAAAAAAAGATTTAAGGTTGAAATATTGGAAAGTATTGAGCACGAATACAAAGATACTAGAGAATTAATTTACAAATTCAATTGGTATGTTGAAAATTGTTCTGCGGTGGTTAATTTATTACCTATATTAGATGAAATAATCGAATCAATCAATAATTCGATAATCGATGAATTATCGAAAGTGCAGGGAAGAAAATATACTTTATTCTTCTGGAATAAAGAAAGATATATTAGTTTAACCGTAAGGAGGGAAATATGAAATATGAATTAGTTGTTTCAAGTGATATGTATTATTGTCGATATACTATTCATATAAATGAAAAAGAAGTTTATGTTGTTCAGCACGACATTGCTTTTATGGGAAGTAATTATACTATCTCTCATAAAGCTTTTTTACAATCGATTATTTCTGCTTGTTTAAATCCTATGAAGCAAGTTTATTTAACTTATAAAGAAAAAAATAAATAAGGAGGGAATATGGGTTATTTTAATGCGCCAAGCATAAAGCGGTTAATGGAATTACTGAATATTGATAAGTATAAGGCTATTGCTATTCGGGCAATAATTAAAAATTGTCAACCTACTTATACCGATATAGACAAAGCTTTAGAAGCAATTGACGACCTTTTGAATTATTCCGGAGTAGAATCGATTCGACAAGAAAATTTGTGGATCGATTACTATCTTGACATTCGCTATCTGTACTGCAATTCAGGGGATTCGTATGCCTACACAATCCTTTTTGACACGGAGAATTTCCGTTTTGTCTTGTCGTGTACCGGTTACTTAGTCGAACATAATAATCATTTAATCTAGGATATGTGTCAAATATCCCTATAGAAAGCCTCATATTGCCTTATATGAGGCTTTTCATGTATGATCTAAAGCCTATATCATATATCTTTTATATTTATTTTTTTTTAAAAAAAAACTTGACAAATATAAAAACTTCTGCTAAAATCTAGTATAGATTTTAGATAATAAGAAAGGAAGGGGAAATGAACTACAGAGAAGGATTTAAAAAGCTAACAAAAGCGGTTCTCGAAGTCGCTCATAAAAACGGTATTAAAGATCAAAAAGCGATTGAGACCTTGATTGATAGAGCAGTTATGGCGAATAAATTACAACTGCCTTACTTCTGTTTCTTTCATTGGAATAAATCTTACCAGGTAAAAGTTATAGGTAATAGCGTCCTTATGGATTGCTATTATGACCCCAGTAAGTTTATTAAGCCTAATGGCGGAAAGGAAAGATCATGGACAGAATGAATGAACTCTTGAAAGACCTTTTGCATGTTCAGCAGACATTGAAAGGTCTGAAAAAGAGGGAGAAAGAATTGATTGAAGTTATCAAGAAAGCATATGACAACTTCGAGAAATATCAAGTGGGCACTTTCTGTCTGGGCTTTATGCCGATTGATGCTCAGGTTGTCATTATTCCGGTTAATAAGTCGATTACCTGGGGAGAAATTCCCAGAGAACTTCAGGAATTCATGGAATTCTATCCTAATTTTTCCCGTTCATTTCTATCTGATGTAATCAAACGGGCAAACAATCATGATGTTAATATCGATATCGAAGATATCGAATTTATCAGAAACGGAAAGAGAGTGCAAGCAATCGATGCCGTACATATTAAACACGGCAAACGAGTTAAATAATACTTCTATCATTATTCGCCAAATAGCAAGCTTTATTTTGAGCTTGCTATTTTTTTTATCTAAAAGCTTTATGATATAGTATTCATATAAGAATATAAGCTAAAGGCTTTATTCAATGAGATATATGTATGATTGTCATACTAAGATAAATATTAATTCATTTAAATATCATATAATATGATATTAATATATGAATATGATCTAAAAGCCTTATACACTGCGATATATACGTATTTATCTATTCGAATCTACAAATACAAGAATGAAAGATATAGTGCATATGCTATGCAATTTTACATGGAGTTTCTGAGAAGCTCGACCTACACCCTTTTCTAAATCGCACTATTTTTTAGGTTTTCGGAGGCAAACAAACATATCAAAAAACCATATTATTTAAGATATACGTATTTTTTTTGATTTCTATCTGTAAACATATATCTCATATATATATAAGATCCAGGTAAAAAAATAATAACAAAAAAAAATCGGCACCCTCTTAAAAATAAATCTCTGAAAAAAAAATTAGCGCACTATTTTTTACCGAATTTATTTGTCACATAATATATATATCACTTTTCTCATTTATAATCCGTAGAAATAAGGGCCAAATATAATACTATATCATTTTTAGATCGATATATTCTATTTGCCGAATAGTCTACGTCTAATAGTTATGTTGTAAAAACCGGAAACTGTTTTAAAACAACAACTTTTCGATTTTAAAAATTGGCTTGACAAAATCGGAAATATATGCTATCCTATGAAACAGTATGATAGAGAAAGGAGAAAACAATGGACGATCTGCAATTATTGCAAGATGAAAGAGAGTTAAAAGAATTTCTGGAATTACATAAAAATGAGTTCGGAATTGAAGTAGCGGAAGTTCGACGAATCGAGCTTCCGGTTATTATAATGAATAAGGATAATATACGTATATTCCCTTGGTCTTTTTTTGAAAGAAATATGGATAATAATAAAATAATATTTTATGAAGATGAATGTTTTGCTAAAATAACGTATAAAGATAAACCGTTGGGGCATTTTAGAATATTCTCCGACGGGGCGGTGGTGCTTAAAACCGAATATGATTTGACTAATAGCAGGAGTAGCAATATTGGGCCTAAACAATTAAAAGAGATTTATGAAATGATATTTACCTTTATTAAGCTTGTCAAAGTAACGATGAAGTACTTGCATGAAGAAAATAATAAAATAACTAACGATATTTTTCATCCAAGGGGATAAAAAAAAGAAAGAGGAGGAATTATAATGTCTGATCAAACAAATGCGAATGAAGAAGTAGCGAAGTTTGTTGATGAGCGTAAAAAAGAGTTTAATATCAAAAGAAAATATATAGCCAGAATTAAAATTCCGGTTTCGACGATGAGGTTGGGGCATTGTGAAATTAAGCCTGTGCAGAAGGATTATGAAAATGCGAAAGATATTATGTTTAACGAACAGGAAAATTTCGCAATGTTGCTTTTCGGTAATCAAATTTTGGGATATTTTAATATTGACGATAATCATGTAGTATTTAGGTCGTCTCAGAATATTTTAGAATCCGATATACCAAAACAAACTAAAATGAATTTATTTAAATTGATTTTTATTTATGCGAAAACCGTCTATCAACATATAGAATATTATGAACATGAGGAAGGTAATAATTTAGATATTATTAGCTATCCCCAAATATTTTAGTAAATAATAAGTAAGAGGACAAAATGCCGATTAATGAATTTGATATAACAATAAATAGGAATGCTGGTGCTTTATTAAATCTTCTTTATGCTTATCATACAGACGATCCTAAATTGGAAACTTGGTTGAAAGGAGTTGCTTATGAAATTAAAGATGATCCTCTTTCATATATAATAGAATTATTGGTAGAAGAAGATTTACATAAATTATGGAAACAGATCGAAAAATGTCCTGGTGTATATAAAATATATTTTCGCAAAGTTAAGATTGGTACAAACCAGGCAAATGATAATTATTATCTTAAATTACTTAAAGTACAATCGATGGAATCAAAGGAGAAGAAAAATGCCTAAAGAAGATTTTAAAGTAAAAGATAAGGTTATGATGAGATCCCCTGGATTAATTAAAATGACAAGTATGTTTAAAAAATTTGGGTGGATAGGATTAAAGAAAAATGATACTAATATAGTTATTAATCTTTATGAAAGAAAAATAATTGGCAAGGTGGTAGATAAATACGAAAAAGAAGATTTAGAATATTATTTGGTTGAATGGATGGATTTTATGGGATATCATCATCAATACAATATCCCTAAAACTTGGCTTAGAAAAGTAAGATAAGGAGAATAAATATGAGTTCGGAAGATATGTCTTATGAAAATATAAATATCATAGATTATGATTATGAAAATGATAGATTTAATAATATAGGTTTATTATGTTCTGATGCATTTAATAAATTGGGGATTAAATATACTGGTTTTGGTGTAAATCCTAAATTACATAGTGAAGATTTAATGACAATTTGGGAATGGATTGAAGATACTTTTCAAGTAGATTGGGCACCTAAAAAAACTAATGAAGAAAATGAAAATAAAAAATATATGGGGGAATTACCTGATGTTTCTAAATATGTATATGGGAGAAGCAGGATAGAAGTATTTTGTAAATGTTTTTTGATATTAGCTTCAGACATAATAGAAAAAAAGAATAAGGAGAAATAGATGGATAAAATAAAATTTATTTGGATTAAAAATATTTTAATAAATTTAGATCAAATAGTAACAATAGAAGAATGCTATAGTGATAGACATGAAATATATTTAAGGAATGGAAAGATAATAATGATAAATGATGAATCTTACGAACAATTATTTA
>JAEOUI010000111.1 GCA_016839425.1 Promethearchaeota archaeon | reverse complement strand
GGAAGATTGAGGGTAACGGAAAATCAGTACGAGAGGAACATTTTGCGGGCGCCTCTAGTGTATCGGTTGTCTGACAAGGCATTGCCGAGCAGCCACGCGCTAACGGATAAGTGCTGAAAGCATCTAAGCACGAAGCCGGACCTGAAAATAATCTTCCATTCTCAATTAATTAGGATTGAACAAGCGGTAAATCATATTGGCTGACGGGTTAGTAAGACAGACCTGTGGTAGTCAGAAGCTAACCGCTATAATCGTCATAGCCATGATCGTTTACGATTGAATCAATGAGAGCTGGGGCTGGTGACAGCAACGGTGTAATTGAGACGAGCGCACCCGTAAAAGACGGGTTTGGTGAGATGGGGGTGTACGTGTCGAGCTTCCGGGCGAGGCATTTAGCCCGCCATTCTCAACAGCGCGAGTGTGTGGTGTTGAAACAGGACTCGCTGGTTCAGGCTTAGAGTGCAAAAGCTAACAATGTAAGGATACAGTTTGAATATCACGATGAGAAAGTATCAATCGAATGATAAGTAAAAGCAAGTTTGAAACCAACGACGAGTTCGAGACTAGCGAAAGGGAGAATGTTCTTTGAATTTATTTTTATTTTCTTATATTTAATCTTAAAATACATTTAGAAATGTTTATTTTGAACGATAATGAATTAATATTAATTCTATTTTAAACTATTTTTTAAAATAAAATATATAAAATATTTAGATTCTATTAGATTAAATTCAAGAAAGATTTTATTATTTTGATGATAGATCTTGATGCTGAAACTTGTAATAATCTTGCTTATTTAGTTGGAGCCTTAGCTGATGGTTCAATTTATTCTAATAAAAAGCATTATGTATATCGTATAAGTTATTATCAAAAATCTCAAGAATATTTAACTAAATGCATTGAACCTATTATATTTAAATTATTTCAAAAAAGAGGTCGATTATATTTAGATAAAAGAAAAGGTGTCTATTTTTATGAAATAACTTCAAAATATATTTATAATTTCTTCTTAGATAAAATAGAAAAATTCAAAGATAAAAACGAGCGTAGAGTCCCATTATGGATAAAAAATGGAGTTAAAACAATACAACAATCATTTATAAGAGGTTTTTTTGAAGCTGATGGTTATTATCATTTAAAACCTAAAAATTCAGATTATCGAGTAAGATTAGGCCAATATGAATATTTCATTTTAAAAGATATAAGAGAGATGTTAAAAGATGATTTTAAATGCAGTGATGTTCTTGGACCATACCAATCTAAACCAAATGTAAAACCATATTATGAACTTCATATTCATGGAATTAAACAGGTAAATAAATTTCATAAAATTATAAAACCTTGTCATCTAAATAAACAACTTTAATTCAAGTTTGCTATAATAACAACAGAAAAAAATAAAAAAAAATTAGAGAGATGTTTTTTTCTGGAAGATTCGGATTCCCATGACAATAAATAATGCTGTAAAAGCGACTATGATCAATAATCCTCCCCAAATAGGAATTGAGGTTGGCTCTCAGATTGGTGTGATGATTGATGTTCTGTACATCAGATCAGAAAACGAGTCCCCTACGACCGTTAATTGAAGGTATACTTGCTTGACCCAATAATGTGGAGTGAAAAACACGCCATCGTTATCCAATGGAAAGAACGATCCTGATACGAACATCATGGCCATGTGGCTCAGCATTGAAATACCATTTGCTGCTTCAGGGGATTTTAAGAAGCTAGCAACGATTAGACCTAATCCAATTGCTCCAATTCCGTAAAGCATTGCTATTAGATATCCAATAGGTAATAACGCAGGCTCAAAATGAGCATCAAGAATTCCATATCCTACAATGAATACTAGTATAAGTTGAATGTTCATGAAAACGGTTTCTGATATTACAGCACCCAAAAATATATTCCCTCTGCTTACGGGCATTGAATCAATACGCTCCGACCTTCCATCTTTTCTATTCATTGCAAACATCACGGCACTCGTTACAGTGGACATTCCGATAGTATAAACAACAATTCCGGGGAATTCTACATCAAAAGCCGTAAGTCCGTTTATCATATAACTTTCATCTTCACTAAAAGCCAATTTATATACGATTAACATCATTATCGGAAATGCGATAGTCCAAAACATTGATCCAAAGTCTTTCAATCTCTCCTTTATGTTTTTTTTTGCAATATAAAGAGCCTTCGAATCAATCATTTTTACCTGAGAAACTTCTGTGAACATCAATTATCTCTCAACCCCCTTCCTGTAAGTTTGAGAAACACGTCTTCTAATGTGTCTTCCCTAAAATGCAAGCTTTTAAACGATTCCAAATTCGGTAGAATTTCCTGTTTTAAGGTGTTGACGCCTCCAATAAAGGATACGGTTAATTTTAGACTTTCAATCGTTCTCGTCTCTTGTACGCTTTCAAGCGTTTTAAATATATTTATTACATCATTTAGCTCTTCGTTCGAATTGAAGGTAATATCGAGAATGTTTCCGTTATCCGTACCTCGTTTTACTTCTTCTAGCGTTCCAAGGGTAATAATCTTTCCGTGGTCAATGATTGCCACGCGATCGCTTAAAGCGTCGGCTTCTATCATGTCGTGAGTCGTCAAAACGATGGTCATTCCCGTACTCTTGAGTTCCTTGATAAAATCCCAAACTAACCGTCTTGCTTGAGGGTCCAAACCCGCAGTCGGTTCGTCAAGGAATAGAATATGAGGTTCATGTATAAGGCTCATTGCTAGATTCAATCTTCTCTTCATTCCTCCAGAAAAAGATTTGGAAGCTTTTTTCCTACCAGCAATGTTCATTTTCTCAAGAAGGTATTTCGAACGCGTTTTAATCTCTTCCGGACGCATTCCGTGCATTTTTCCAACGAAAGCAACATTATCCTCTGCGGTTAACGCTTCAAATATAACATTTTCTTGAGGACAGACCCCTATGAACGGTTTAATTTTATTTTTTTCTTTCACGAGACTGTAATTTGCAATACATACATC
>JAEOUI010000010.1 GCA_016839425.1 Promethearchaeota archaeon | reverse complement strand
GTCGATTATAACCTCTCTCTATTTGATGAGATCTATCCTATCGTGAGAAAAAAATATACAAGCTATCTCAAAAATGCAAGAGAGTTCCAAGAGATGATATTTCGTGATGTAGGATTTCTTGAACTCATGGGGTGGTATGTCCTCTTTTTTATAGATTTTAATTTCGTCTTAAAAGAACCCGATCGAAAAAGATTTTCTGAGGAAATAAACGATCGATTGATTTTAGTTAGAAATGCGCTACTTACATTTAAATTAGACGTGACAAGAGATAAAATGGAGAATCTTGAGGAAAAATTAAGTAGTTTTAAAGATATAAGCAAAGAGACAGATCCTAAAAAGATTATCGCATATTTTCTGAATGTAATCTATTCACTTGAATTTTGGTCAAAAAAAGAATTATTTAGAAACGCTAAAATTTATTTTCAATTTTAAGATATATTTAGCAAAGAGAATTTATATTTAAGTTCTATTTTGAAATTGCTAAGAATTTACGAAGTGAAATAGTCATGGAAAAAGACATTGAATCGTTTGAAAAAGATTGAATTCGTTTCTCGACTTTTGGTTAACAAGCATCAAGAATCAATTTTTTTCTTGAGGTTTTTCGCTTTTTTTCGTTTTTTTCCATTTCTCTTTTATTCGTTCGGCTTGTTGCTTGTTGGCTAGGTGGCTTATTGGTTGATTAGTGGCTTTAGTTAGTTAACGAAAAAGATTCTCGCCTGAACGAGAAATGAATAAAAAAAGGACATCTCGTCGTATCGTTGCACGATGACGGGATTTTGATGCGAACGCGTGGCGCGCGTCGTTTTGCTTAGCTTTATATTGTTTAGTTTGTAGCGATTATCTGGCTGAGACGGCGATGCGCTCGATTTCGTCCTTGCGCTTTACAGCTCGCGAGTCTTGGCTATTTTTAGCGGCCAAGATCAGTTCTTGAGCGATGTTTTCTTCAAATTGTCGAACATTACTATGTGATTTTGTACCAATTGCTTGGACGATGTATTTTATAGCGAGATCCACCCTTCGTTGGGGTGCTACATCCACCGCAGATGCATAACTTATTCCACCCATCGCGATTTTGGTGGTCTCTTCACGCGGGGCCGTGTTGATAACCGCATCTACTAAAATTTGAACGGGATTTTCGCCAGTCATGAGATTTACGAGAACAAAGGCACTTTTAACACTACTAATTAATTTACTTTTCTTTCCCGAATTGTATGAGCTTTTTCTTCCCTTGATTTTGCCTTGAATAAACCCTGGAGCAAGCAATCGATTTACAAATCGTTCAATGACAGAAATGTTCGATTTCCAGAACCTCTTGTGTTCGTGTCTACCGCATGAGTGGGGCACTATGATGGGTTTTAAGTTGATATAATTTTCAAGAGTGAAATCGCTGATTTCTACATCCTTAAAACTCCAGGCGTTGAATAATTTTACTTCTTCTTCTTGTACTTCCTTACTCATGTGATTTACCTCATTGGTTTCTCCTTTTTACCATAAATTAGGGCCTCTAACGATACACCGTTAACTTTGGTAACCTTCCATCGTACTCCCGGAAGATCTCCAATAGCTCTTCCTTTAGCACCACCAATTCCTTCGACAATCACTCGATCGTGTTCGTCAATGAAATTTAATGCGCCATCACCGGGTAGAAACGCAGTTATGGCTTTTCCATTCTTTTTAAGTTGAACCCTCACGCATTTTCGAATGGCCGAGTTTGGTTGCTTGCTTTCTCGTCCTACTTTTTGGAGAACTATTCCTAAAGCTTGAGGTGATCCTTCGAGGGGATCGCTTTTTTGCTTAAGTTTCAATTTCGTACGTTTATATTGCGTCTTGCTCCACTTGAATTTCCTTCGATTTTTCTGGAGTTGTCGAGCAGCGTATAATCCTTTCGGTTTTCCCATAATTTAAAGACCAAAAATCGTTTAACACTTAATTTAATAGATAAAATAATATAGCTTTGAACTTAAAATTTTTGAATTTTTCAAGTTCATGCATTATGAGTGTTTATGATGACATTGTCCACATCATAATGTCGGAGAACGAGGGTTTTAATTTTTCGTATCATGCTGCCATCCTTACCGATTGCCTTCCCTCTATCTTGAGGTCGAACTGATATGACCACGGTCTTTTTATCGTTCTTATTTTCCTTTATTTCTATGTTTTGAACTTTAACAGCAGATTTAGAAGTGTTTAAAATAAATTGAATAAATGTGCTTATATCACTCGAAAAAGGGATGACATCAATCTTCTTTTGAAGTTTTGTCATCAAATCTTTAACATGTTCCCCCGATTTTCCAATTGCTTTTCCGATATCGTCTTTTTTAACCAAAAAAATGATGACTTCCGATTTTTCATGGTCATAATTTTCAGGAGTTTCGAAAATCAAGCAATCTTTCACGATTGCTCCAGAAATATTATTAAATAAGGAAATAAGTTCCATTGACTTTCTATCTATCTTAATATTCTTTTTTAGCATTTTTTAAAATCAAATCATACAGTTAATTGCTTTTGGATTTTAAAGTCAATAGGTCCGAGTCTCCGGGATTTATCACGCCCAGAACGCTAATCCAATAGGGTTTTGCGCACGCTAATCCAAGATCGTACGAAGAGCCCCCATATTTGTAGAAGAAGAGCTTATTTCCAGATAATTTATTATAGTAATTGAGCTGATCCTCCAATTCTTTAGGGCAATTATTTGCTATGAGAATCATTTTAAAGGAACCTTTCCTCATTTCCCTTAATACTTGGTTCTTACCATAGACAATCTTACCCGTTTTATAGGCGACTTTAATATTAGTATCAATGTCGAATTCCTTGACTTTCTTTCTTGATAAGTCAATAGAGTTACCCACACCTTCTCTATTCTTTTTCCGCGCCATTATTTTTCAACTGATGTTTGTGTTTCCATTTTCGATATATAGTGAATAAAATGAATGAATTATCGTTTTAATTTCTTGCTATTTCGTACCATTTAAACTATTCTAATTATAATTGCTTTTTTTCGTTTAAAATTTTCAAATTAGCATCAAGATCGAACATTACTTGAACTGAACCCGTTCCAATTTTTGCGACTTGACCAATGATGACATTCTCGGGAATGCCAAGTAATTTTTCTTCTTCTCCGTATAACCCTGCGTCAAGTAATTGATTAACAGTTACTTCAAATGCAGCTCGAGCAAATACGCTTGATTTGGATCCCGAAATACCATGTCTTCCAATTGATTGAATGGTTCCAGAATGACACATGAGATCTGCTAATATGAGCAAGTGACGCAAGTCTACATCTAATCCTTGCTGTTCTAGAACTTTTTGCGCTTCGACAATGATCATGGATCTTGCGGCTTCGATGCCAAATAATTTTTCTACTTCGTGAATATGATTCGACACCGTTCTGGAAGCGTCGACTCCTTCGATTTGAACAACTCCTTGCATGTTAGTACCTTCTGTTTTTATAACCCATTCCTTGCCATTATCAACGGGAGTGAGTAAACCACGCTTGACGCCTCTTATGCCTTTTACGACCTTCTTTAGGATTTTTTCTCTTAATTTTTGCAAGCTCTGGAGGTCTTCAATTCCAGGATCGATAATAATCGAGTTGCCCTCTCGCGTGATCGAGCCTTTTTTCTTGTATCGTTTTAAAACTTCTGGAATCTCGTCTATATCTATACCCTTTCTCTCGCAAATTTCGGGGATTAAATTGATGATAATGTTCCAATTGACAAAGTCCAAGTCTACATCGTGAGTTATTTGTTCGATCCTGATTTGTTCAATCCGATTGTGAACTTTAATTGCTTTTTCTTCGGTTTCGCAATACCCTTTTTCGAGATGGATTTCCATCATTGGCGTACTGGGAAAGCGTCGAGCGTCCACGATTTCTATGAGCCTTGGAAGTCCTTGCGTAACAGAGAACTCTTCGACTCCCGCATAATGGAAGGTACGGAGCGTCATTTGAGTACCAGGCTCGCCAATAGACTGTGCTGCGATAGTTCCACAGGGTTCCCCAGGTTCTTCCATAGCGTTGTTAAAATTTATATACACTTTATTTAAGAAATATTCGAGTTGCTCTTCTTCGAGCTCTTCGCTTTTCAACTTCTTGTGAATCTTTTCAATTAAGTCTTCTGGAATGCCGTCCTCTTGCAATTCTTTCAAGGATTCTTCCAACATTTTAGGAGTAACTTTCGCCAAAGTTTTTAAACCTCTGAAATTGTATTAAAATTCGTTATATTGTTGTAACAAGTAGAATATAGAATAAAATAAATCAATAAATGTTTCACTTTACGAATATTAACACCTTAAAAAATAAATATTTTTTGGTTTCTCTCTCACAAGATCGGAATAATAAGATTGGAAAAAGAATTATTTGAATTTTCTCGTCAAGCCTTGTTTTAATTCGTCTGCGAGGGATCCTAACCTTGTTGCCGTGGATGTTATTTCTTCCATCGAAGCAGTTTGTTCTTCAGTCGCCGTGCTAATTTCAGTCATTTGACCTACATTGTCTTTCGAGCTTGTTGAAGCTTGATCGATAAAATTCGAAATTTTTTCAATATAAGAAACCGTAGATTCTATTCTATTTACGATTTCTCCAACTTGATTTTCAGTTTGGCTGATGTTTGCCTTTGATTGCTCGGAAAGTTTTCTTACTTCTTCTGCTACGACAGCAAAGCCCCTCCCGTGTTCTCCCGCTCGTCCCGCTTCGATACTTGCGTTTAAAGCCAATAAATTGGTTTGTTCAGAAAGGGTCACGAGAATGTTCATGATCTTGTTAATATCTCTTGTCGAGAGTTTCATTTCATCTGATAACTTCTTGACTAACCTTGCCATATCACTAATTTGTTCTAGCAAATTCATCAATTTTTCAGAGAGACTTTGCCCTTTTTGCGTGAAAATATTAATCTGCTCTGCTGTAGCATTTACTTCTTGCGCGCTGGAAGCAAGCTCCGAAGCCATATTCGAGACACTTAGAGCTACTTGCTCGGAATTATCGATAATCCCTTGTAAAGCCAATTGTTGAGTTTTTAAAGACGCTTCTTGACCTCTTATTACTTTTAATATATAAATAAGTGCGTATATTATTAATCCCACTGCAGGAGGAACCAAACAAAAAGTCAAAATCCAGTCAGAATCAAACATGCCCAAGGTAATAACCGTTAATGCAAGTAAAACTGCTACAGATATAATAAACATTATTAAAGCCTTGAATTCGGCTGATTTAATATTTATTTTATAACGGTATTTAATTACGATTGGTACGAGCGAAAATACGATAACTATTAATAAAAGAAAGAATTCTGGAGGTGCGTTACCTAAACCTTGATATATCATTTTTAACAGTTTTAGTTTAAATTAAAAACAAGGGAATTTATATTTAAATATTTCAATTATGAAATAAAACAAATTATTTAGATGGAATCCTCTAATATCATAATTAAAATTTCTATTATTGATTTGAAAATTGAATAAAAATAAGAACGAGTTTGATTTCAAATCATATCTCAATTATAAATCAGAATTATTTATTTAAATTTTGTTGTTAAACCCTTTTTTAAATCGTTTGCTAGAGTTCCTAATCTCGTTGCAGTGGAGGTTATTTCCTCCATTGAAGCCGTTTGTTCTTCGGTTGCCGCGCTTATTTCTGCCATTTGTCCAGCATTGTCTCTTGAACTTGTTGATGCTTGGTCAATGATATCAGAAATTTTTTCGATGTATGAAACCGTGGATTCAATCCGAGCTACAATTTCTTCAATTTGATTCTCTGATTGACCAATGTTTACTTTTGATTGTTCTGCCATTTTTCGTACTTCATCAGCCACAACTGCAAAACCCCTTCCGTGCTCACCTGCTCTTCCCGCTTCGATGCTTGCGTTTAAGGCTAATAAATTTGTTTGTTCAGAAAGGGTCACGAGGATAGTCATTATTTTGTTAATATCTTTGGTTGAAAATTTCATCTCGTCTGATAATGTTCTAACAAATTTTGACATTTCATTGATTTGTTCTAATAAATTCATCAGTTTATCTGAGAGAGATTGCCCTTTTTGAGTAATAGAACTAATATCTTCTGCCGAAGCGTTTACTTCTTCGGCGCTTGCAGCTAATTCGGATGCCATATTGGAAACATTAATTGCGGTATTTTCTGAGTTTTGGATTATTTTTTTTAAAGCCTTTTGTTGGGATTTTAACGATCTTTCTTGTTGCTGGATAACTCGTAGCATGTAGTATAATCCTATTGTAACTAAAAGAATACAAGGTGGAAGACAAATTAATGCAATGATTAAATTTGAATCTAGAATAACTAAACATATCACTACTATTATTATTACTAATCCAATACTAAACAAAAATATTGCAATTGATTTGAATTCAACAGAATTAAACCTAATTTTCAAACGATATTTTAAAATTATTCC
>JAEOUI010000110.1 GCA_016839425.1 Promethearchaeota archaeon | reverse complement strand
CGCCCTTTCTAGCATGGATACTTCTATATTCGTGATTTCACTCTCTTATAAACTAGTTTTTGTTAAGGACGCATCTTGAAGGATGGATTTAATTCTAATCGTTTTTGGGGGCTCAACTATACTATTTTTCAAAGTATCCTTTTGCCTGCTCTGAGAGGAATCAATTAAATACTTGCTTCGTTTAACTTTACTCTTAAATTTTTTTTTGTTTTTTCTTGAAAAAAAAGTATAACTCGATACTGCTGATAAGCCAATTGCGCTTAAAACGAGAATAATTAGGATTAAAAATGGATCAATTGAATTGGAATCGGAAGATCTTGTCATTGGAAGTGTTTCTTCGAGTTCGAAAAAGACAAGATACGAGAATTCGGTTATCGTAATTTCTACATAATTTTCCAGACTATTTAATGAATAATCTATATTAGTCCAGGATTCTGTGATTTCATCAAAACGATAGACCCGCAAATTTTCAAGCGCGTTAATCTGACCTGTTTGATAATAAAATCTTAAGACTGCGCTTTCGAGCATTTCACTGGTTTCAATGCGAGTCCAATTGAATATCCTAATATGATAGTATCGTGCAAAGTTATTACCGTTATTAACTTTACTTATGTTTGAAAAAGGATCGGATTGGTCATCTATTGTAAGGACTGCATCTGAGCTCACATTAATGTTTAATGAGATTCCCGATTCCTTATTGAGATCGATTATAGTAGGATTATAATAAGAACAAAGATATGCATAATCAGAAACATTAACAATAACTGAATCTGATAATCCGTATAAATTCGCACCATCGCGATATTCGATCGTGTAATTGAAAATACCCGGGATTGATGTGTTTATATCAACCCATAAAATAGTTCCATTAGTCCAAGGCGACCAATCTCTTACCATAGAGATATCTCCCTGGGGATCTCTGCACCACACTCTATATTCCCCACCAGATTCGTAATTATCGTAAAGAATCCAATCAAGCCTTAAAGGCCAGGTTCTAAAAGGTTCCTCAAGAGTTAAATCGTTTGAAAATGGATCAGTCGTGTCAATTAGTTCGATATTAACCGATTGAGTCATATTTATCTCTCCGTTTTCGTCAGACGCCCAGACGGTTATCGTATAAATTCCTAATTCGTATTTGCTAATATTGTCCCACGAGGTAGACCATGTTCCCATTTTTTCTTCCATAGTCAAGTTTAGTGACATTGTAGAACTATTAATTAACACCTTCGCTATAGAAACGCTCGTATCGTCGTCCTCGATAGTTGCGTTAATTAGAACAGTATTCGGGGCTTCGAACACGTCGCCATCGTTTAAATTAGTAATGTTAACGCTTGGAGGATTAGCTGTTAATACTCTTGGGAAAGATCCCCTCTCTGTTAATGTTTCATCATGACGAAATTCAAAGCAATTTATTGCTACAATATAAAACAACCCTAAAATAATTAAAAAGGTACATATTGCGAACTTCTTTTTCTGTTTGATTTGCGAGCTAAAACTTACCATTCTTTCTACATCTCTTTTGTAGGTTATATTTTTTTTTTTAAACGATAACGATATTTATTAATTTAACATTATGATCTTAATGCTTTATTTACCATATAATAGCATGAATTAATTAAACTCAATCTTTTGCGTGATAATCACTATTAAGAATATTATTGTTGTCAAAATTTATAGTTTTATTTGCATTGAAAAAATCCCATAAAAGCACATTCTTCTATTTGTCAAGCAATTTAATGAAGAATCCTAAATAAATGGATTTGGCGGATTTCGTGACTAGCAGACTTTCTAAATCCGTGTTGGATAAGAAAATGACTTGAAATTTAAAAGATCTCATTTGTTAATAAATAGTTCTTGTCCAAGCGTTTATACTCAAGGTGCCAATAAGAAAAAGAGATTAATATTTTATACAAATAAAATTTCAAAATCTAAGTATTATTAATTTATTAAACTTATAAGAAGATTTAACAATCGAGCTTTAACACTTTATGCTGTTAAAATTCAGAATGTTTTTATCGAAAAAAATGAATTAAAATATTTTTCTTGCAATAATTTCGCTTGTAAGGTATTTTTCCAATAATGAAAGGTATTTTTTGAGATTTCCGTCAGATTCATAAATCTTATCCCTCAATTCTCTCATTTCGCTAAACTCTGCTAAGAATTCTTTATTTAAGAGCTCTTCGTAAAAGAAGCCAATGTTTTGGGGCTCATTTTTGTCATTACTTTTTTTTATAGCAGCAATCGCTAGACTACCTGATAACATTGCGTATCCAATACCCTCTCCAAATATTGGTTCTACAAGTCCTCCCGCGTCACCAACGGCAATGACATTATCTTCGTAAAGCTTGGGACGCAAACCTGCGGGAAGAAGATGTGATTGACTCCTTAATAAGGTCGCATTAGTCAACACTTTTTTTATGGAAGGAAAAGAAAGAAAGTTTTTAAATTCTGCACTTGAATTTTTTACTAAACTCATCTGATTGCTCCACCCTACCGTGATTACTTCTTCCTTGGGAAAAAGCCAAGCATATCCTCCAGTCGACAATTTTTTTCCAAAATAACAATGAACTTGATTCGTTCCTAATCGTTCATTTATATAAGTTTTTGAGGCTTTCATTTCATGAGTTGTTGTAATACATACATCAGATTTATCAAAAAAAGGCCATCCTAATAGCTTGAGAGTGGTTGATGTGACACCATCTGCTGCAATCACATATTTAGCTTTATAGGTAGATTTATTTGTTTTAATCTCGTATTGATGGGTGTTTTTCGTAATTTGAATTAGTCGTTCTCCTTCCTTTAATACTACACCACTGGCAGTAGAAAAGTCTAATAAGTATTTGTCGAATATATTGCGCCAGACAACGGCGCCCTTGCCTTTCTGTGAGTATTGTTCTCCATCAATGTGGTGATGTTCTAACGATTCAACGAATCGGGCTATTTTATCTTCAGGGTAATTTATCTCGTCAATAATTTCCCAAGGTATGGCTCCACCACATGCTTTATATCTACCTTTTTCGCCTAATTTTTCTTTTTCAATAATGCAAGTTGAAAATCCAATTTCGGCTGCGCTTTTACCAGCAATAGAGCCACTTGGTCCGCTTCCTATAATAATTATATCAAAACTTTCGTTAAAATTAGCCATATAAATATGTTTTTTTTTGAATGTTGAATCTAACGAAACTTTTCTAAAAAGGTTGATTAAAAAAATACTAGATATTGAAGGATCAAAAAATATTAAAATTAATGAAGAAATGAACCAGTATCTTGAAAAAATAAACTTTTATATAGTATCTCGTTATATATTAGAATAACTTTAGTTTACATGAACAGTTAAGATTTTCTTGTTAGACGCTTTGAAAAACATAAGAAACTTTACAGATAATTATAGTTTGATTGGTGGATTTAAGCAAGATAAATCCAAGTCTGCATTAGATAGAAACAACAGTAAATTTTCTTTGTTGATTTCTGATCTTATTGAATGTTTCTCAAAAGAAGATTTGAAATTAGGTTTAGATATAAATAAGAACAAACGAAATATTATTAAAGTTATTAATTATTTCTCGGATTTCATAACAGTGGGAGATTCATTAGTTGATGGTTTTTTTCAAGAAAACAATTTTGAAAACTACAATATTTTTATTGAAAAACTCGCTTATTTTGCTTTCATTCCATGGAAGACACAAAAATTTCTTAAAAAATTACCTTTAAACGGTAATAAATTGATGCTGGAAGCTTTAATCAATATTAAGAAATGCGTAAAGAAAGAAATTGAACTTAATAAATTCCCAAAAATTATGGATCAAGACGAATTATTTAACTTTATACAATCAAGGAATTCAGATTTTTTTTTGTATTTTAAATTAATATCACCTTTTTTACAGGATTCAACCTCCCAATTAATATATAAATTTCTTGAACATTATGTCTTCATTGATACAATTCTAGATGATATGTCAGATCTCTTCCACGATTATAAAAAAAAAAATATTAATCTTCTCACATTAGAACTAAAGGTTAAACAACCGAATTCCTTATATGAGCACTATGCAGATTTAATTCAAGCCATAGTAGACAATGGTATTTACGATTCAATGATATTTAATATTAGAAAACATTGTGATGCAATAAAAAGATTATTAGGATATTCTAATAATCGGCTTCTAAATTATCTTAAATTTCTCATGGAGGGTTGTAATGAGGGTGTAAATATATTTCAAGATAATGGATATTTTATTGAACAATTATCAGACAAAAAGAAACATCAAAACATATGCAATTTTTTGTTTAAACCATATCCTTGGGCTATAATTTCTTATGAAGAGGTGTTTTTAAGCGAATAAATAAAATAATTTCTTTCAAAGTGTTTATAAGCTAAAGTTTTTTATAAATAACTTAAATAAAAATAGTTAAAATATTGGAAAAGAATTAATAAGGTATTGAAAATGGTAACTCTCAATGATTTAGATCCACTTGAACTTTTTGCAGGTATTTTTGCCTTGGTTTTTGTATCGATCTCGATTTTTATCGGATTGTTATTCTTAAAGAAATACTTCAATACAAAACGATTAGAACAACTCTCACTTGGGCTTACATGGGTTTTATTAAGCTCTGCGTGGTGGGGGGCCGCATTTTCCTTCCTTTCCATAGCAATATTTGGATATGCATTTCAAGAATTCGAATATTTGTTCTTAAACAACGCTTTTTTCGTCCTTTCGATAATATTTTGGATATATTCATTTGTTCATATTTTCTATCAAGATAAAGAAAAGATTGTTTTAATAATAACAACTATAATATTTGGCACCCTCGATGCCATTCTCATATGTTTACTAATTATTAATCCATTACTCGTAGGGCGTTTAGATGGTTATTTTGCGACCGAATCCGGGCTTTATTTAACTGTTCTAAGTTTCTTAGTACCGGCTATATCGTTTATTTTTGGAGTATTTTTCTCTGCAATGTCCATTAAACACGACGAACCAAGTATTCGAAAAAGAGGAATACTTTTACTTATAGCATTTAGTTCTTTATTAATTGGTAGCATTGGTATTGAATTATTTTCAGATAATGTGTTTGGTTTAACAATTATGAGAATAATATTCCTCTCAAGTGCCATAGAGTATTATGTGGCGTTTTTTATAGGTCATGAAAAATGATATATTCTTTTTCTTTTTTTTTTAATCGGAATTATTTTTATCATAATCGTATTTTTAAAATAAATAAATCTTCTATTAATTTTATCTGAGCTGATAATCTTTCAAATTTCTATATTTTTATGATTAAACCTATTTTCTAACAGTGCGATGAGATCTTTACTTTTCAAAATAAAAACAAAATGGTAAACGATAAAAATGAGGTTTTTTTATATCATTTAAATTATTTGGATAAACCAGAGTTGGAATATAATATCTCTAAAACAAGAATTAATCGATATTGTCGGTGCAAAAAATGTTTTAACATTATCCGATGAAATTAAAAGATATGGAATAGATCTCCATTATCCTTTAGTTGAAGGAATTGTACCTTCTTGTGTAGTTATTCCTAATACTGCAGAAGCGATCCAAAGGGTTGTAAAATTAGCTAATAGTCGTAATATCCCAATTAGTATAAAAGGTTCGCATTTTAATCGTTATGGGGATAATCTTTTAAAAAAAAAAGGAATTATGATGGATTTAAAGAAAATGAATCGTATAATATCGGTTGATATTTCTACGATGCATGTATTAATTGAACCTGGAGTGACTTTTTCTCAATTACGGGATCATTTAAAAGAATTTAATTTAAGAATACTTCCCGATATATTTTCGGATTCTGATTCTGTTATTTTTTCTTATTTATCTTTATATCCATTTTTTGCGATGCCAAAATTTGAATATAACGAAAACATCGTCAATCTTGAAGTAATTTTGCCGAATGGAGAGATTTTTAAAACTGGCTCTATGGGTTCTAAAAAAGGAATGCCACTTAATCCTTATGGTCCTGGATTAGATTTTACACGAATTTTTTATGGCGCTCAAGGACGGTTCGGAATTGTTTCGAAAGCAACTGTGAAAATTAAGCCAAAACCCACCTTACAGGAAGTAATTACAATTCCTTTTGATAAATACAATGATTTTATCGAATTTATATATGATGTACAAAGACGAGAAATAGGAACAGAATGTTTGATTATTAATAAAACAGTTCTGATAAAATATTTTAAACTTACTATGGTAGAAGATTTATCTGAATGGTATTTTGTTATTTGTTTGGAAGGTGGAAAATATTATCCAAAACTTAAAATTTCATATGAAAAAGAAGCTTTAGAAGAAATTAAATCGGCCCATTCAATAAAATCGGTTCAATCTTCATCATTATCCGTTATAAGTCATTCATTTTTAGATCTTTTTAATTGTACTAACGATTTTTGTCATAAATCCTATGATATTCCATTATACATCACTCTTGATAAATTTCCGATTTTATTTTCAGGAGTTATAAATATATTACGTGAATATAATGAACAAGAAGTGCAATTTGGGACGACTATTATTCCAATTGAAAGAAATAGAGTTGTCTATGTTCAGTTAGATTTTTTTGTTGATTTAAACGAGAATAAGACTCGTGAAAAATACTTTAAAATATTTAACAATATTGCAAAATTAGCTTTAGAAGTAGGTGCGTTTATTAAAACGCCATATGGACCTTTGAGAGAATCAACTGAATCCCAAATGGATGAAAATTATAAGGAATTAATCGATGAAGTAATAAATATTTTTGATCCAAACAAAATTTTCAATCCAAAATGAGAGATTATAAAAATGAGTGAACTAAAGGACTTCCGGGACACACTATATAAGTGTGCAAGGTGTGGCATGTGTAGGGACATTTCTCCATACGAAATTAAAAATAGTAAGTATAACGATATTTGTCCAAGTGGTTGGCGATTTATATTTGAAGCTTATTATGCTCCAGGAAAGATGGAGATAATACGCTCGTTATTGGATGGAGAACTTCAATATTCCGAAAGACTTTTACATATTGCATTTGCCTGCCCGTTATGCGGTGGTTGCGAAGCACAATGTAATGATGTTAATCTGATTCAACCAACAAAAATGCTGCAAAAACTTAGGGAAAAAATAATTAGAGATATTGGTCCCCTAAAACGACATGAAGAGATTAAAAATAGTATCCTTGAACATCATAATCCATACAATACATCCCATCAAGAAAGAATAAAATGGATTCCAAAAAATCAATCAATAAATAAGAATTCTAAAATTGCATATTTTGTTGGGTGTACTGTGGCTTATAGAAGAAATGAAATTGCGATAGATTTGGTTGATTTATTTAATAATTTAGGACTGAAAATCGATATTCTTGACGATGAGTGGTGCTGTGGCAGTCCATTATTTATGACTGGACAGACTAAAGCAGGCATTAAAATGATGCAACATAATTTAAACATACTTAAAAAGAAGAATATTGAAAAACTAATTTTTTCATGTGCTGGGTGTTATAACACTTTTAAAAATATTTATGTTGAACATTTAGGAGATCTTCCTTTTGAAATTTTTCATTATACTGAATTTTTAATAGAATTTTTAGAAGAAAATCCTAGAAGTTTTAAAAATTATCCCTCGAGAATCACATATCACGATCCTTGTCATTTAGGACGTCATGGTGGAATATATGAAGCACCTCGTAAATTGTTACGCTTAATTCCCGAATTAGAATTAATCGAAATGGATAGAATAAAGGAAAATGCTTTATGTTGTGGTGCAGGAGGTGGAGTTTTGTCAGCATACAAAGATTTTGCTGAATGGACTGCGCTTAAGAGAATAGAAGAAGCAGAAGCCACGGGGGCTAAAATTTTAACTACTAGTTGTCCTTTTTGTATAACAAATTTTCTAAATGTTGCAAACGAGGAATCAATTAAAGTTATTCCGTTGATAGAAATAATTAGAAGGTCTATATGATGATAAAAAGTAAATTATTACATAACCATGAGGAAATATACGAACAACTAAGAATAATCGCAGGTAATGATTTTGTTTCCGATGATCCTTGTATTTTAGTTGTTCATTCTAGGGATCAATCTCCTGAGGCGAATATCAACCCCCTTGCTCCCGAATTCGTTGTATTGCCTAAAAACGAACAAGAAATACAACAAATATTAAAGCTTGCAAATCAGCATGACCTTCCTATAATCGTTCAAAATACGGGTATTAATTTAAATGGTGCGTGTATTCCTTCAAAACATCATTCCATTGTAATTCATTTACGTCGGTTAAATCAAATAATTAAAATAGACGATTTAAACATGTCGGTTACTATTCAACCTCATGTTAGTTTTGCTGAGCTACAAGTAGAAACCATGAAAAAAGGACTTTGGATTCCTACTCCTGGTGCTCCTGCAACGGTTGGTGTTATTTCCAATGTACTTTATGGTGGTTCAAATTTCTTCATGATTAAGTATGGTTTTTTAAGAAGATCAATTATTTCAATGACTTGGATCACACCACAGGGAAAAATAATAAAAACGGGTTCACCTGCGATAAATGGCTTAGATGCATTTTGGTGGAATGGTCCTGGTCCTGATTTAAAAGGATTGTTTATAGGAAATCTTGGAGAATTGGGTATTTGCACTGAAATGACCCTTAAACTATATCCTTGGGCAGAAGAAAAAAATT
>JAEOUI010000109.1 GCA_016839425.1 Promethearchaeota archaeon | reverse complement strand
CCTACTTGACTGAGGCCTTCAAGAAGGTTCTCAATTTCAACTTCTAAATCTATATTGACCTCGTTATCAGAAGAATTAAGCAAGTCAATCGATCTTAAAATATAATAAAGGTCGTAAATGTTTATATCCTTTTGATCAAACTTATTATTTAATTCTGTTGTTAAATATTCAAGCATTGCAGAAGAGTCTACTTTATCTAACGCATCAAAGCGATCTAAAACTTCCAAGGCGTTCATTGTTGACTGATAATTGTTACCAAAACCTTGATCATTCTCGTTTTTGGTACTTACAATAAAGCTAATGACATGAGATTGTCTGGTGACGGCTAGTGCTAAAGGCGTGAGTAGCATGAAGCTGATTATTGAAAGGGCTATCAAAGATAGACTCAAGTTTTTTTTATTCAATTTGTTTTGCCTCAGTTTGAATTCTAAAAATTTAGTTTTAAGAATTTTTGTTGGAATTAAAAATTAACGATCTTATAGGGATAAAAGATTTTAAACTATAAAAGATCGAAATATCCTAAAAAAAGAAATAATAGAATTAATTAAAGAATGATTTTAGATAAAAAACATTTAAAGTAAAAAATGGTTAAAAAATGGAACTAATATCCGTATATAACAGTTCAGGACTAGCTAAGAATTGTTCGTGCGTGATAAATAAGCCCAAAAACGACGGAAGGCTCCCTAAAATCGAAGCACCATAAAATGTAGCGTATTGGAGGTTGTCGGGTATGAAGAATTTAAGCATTTTTTCTGTATCTGAAGATTCAAAAAATCCAGAAAACTCTGGAGCGTGTTCTTGATCGGAGATTTGACCTGAAGCTTCGGGCATTTGAGGCATTAAGAGTTTTTTACCACAATAAGGACAGAAAAGCGAAGTCTTGTCTTTTATATCCTTCTTACAATGGGGGCATTTTCCATCGTCTATTTTTTTTTGCTTTTTTTGACCAAGATTCAAGTCCAAGGATATTTCAGGTACTTTCATAGGTGCTCCACAATTTGGACAAAATTCTTTTCCATCAGACAAATTAACAAGAGTTCCACATTTAGAGCATGTATCTTGTTCTTTAGCTTCGCTTTTAACGGCTTGAAGTTGCATTGGTTGGAGAGCAGGTGCATTGTTTGCCTTTATATTCGTCACTGGTTTTGGGATAGGCCCTAATTGAGGCAAGAGCGCAGTGATTTCTGATTTAAATCGTTCTTCGAATCCAGGATAAGAGAGATTTCCACCAGAAAGAACAACATGAGAGAGCAATTCGCTCCAATAAGCGCTATTTATGCTGTATAAGGACGAAATTGTCGCTTGAGGGATGCTTTGAGTGTTTGCGTTAATGAGAGCAGGTTGGAAAAGTACTTCGGGCGCCATATAAAGCACTTGTTGGGGTATGTTCAGATAAGTTCCATCTGGCATGGGATAATTAAAATTTTCCGCAGCTTGGGGCGGATTATTTGGATTTAAAATGAAATAACAATTTTTTTCTACTATTTCCCTCATAATTTCCTCAACGGCAGAAGATTGAATGTTAATTCCTTCTCTCATAAGTAAAGATCTGAGATTGCCTATGACATCCATCCCAGCGAGGTTTAATTTTTGAATTGCTTGATAATATACTTTTCCGTTTACAATTGGGACGATAGTCGTAAGTCCATGTCCACTCTCGACAACTAAGCCCGTTGTAAGACCGACTGCAAAGATAGAAAGAATCGGGGAAGGGACCATTATCAAACTTTGAACTCTATGGGTCTCGAATAGCACACGTGCAATATACTCCTTGGTCTCCCTTTGAATGAATGAAGGTTCGACATAAAACACGGGATAGGCTGAAAGATTTTCGATTCGGAGTAATGTATAAAATATGTGGTTGAGAATTTCGTAGAAGTCCTCCCAGCTCATAATAGTGGACCGTTCAATTGGTCTTTTAACTTTTAATACACCCCGCATCTTCATGGCGTCGTCTCCTACATAGATACTCCTCGTGGATACATCTGCCATTACGGCCCTATATTTTTCAGTCCCCGTAATGCAAGGGAAAACGAATCTCGGACCAGGTTCGCCCGCGAATCCAATTTTAACGTAAGCACTTCCCATATCAATGATGATTGGTGTTCCAGGTTTAGGTATTGAGTACATTTATTAGACCTTTAGATATAATAGATAGTCATATCGCGTTAAAAACGACAATATAATATTAATAAGATATCTGTAATTTAATTTTTACTTTATTTTACTTTTTTATTCGATTCAAAACCAAGATCGAGATCAATTTGATATAATTCAAATAAGGCTTGATTTTTTTTTTGTAGAGAATTACAGTTATTAAATTTGTTTAGAGAGTTCGGAATGTAATCTACGTAAAATATCGTTTTGTATGACAAGACCTATTAATTCATTACCATTATCAGTAACAACCGGTAATCTTTCAATGTTGTACTTAAAGAATTTATTTAAGGCGTCTTTAATCGTCTCATGCTTCTTGATAACGATAGGTTCAGGAGTCATTAAATCTCTAATAGTAGTTTGAGGGGCTTCTAAGGAAACTGCAAAACGTGCTAATCTTATGTCTCTTTGAGTAACTATTCCAATTAATTGTTTGTTTTTGGAATCATTTACCACGGGAAGTCCGCCAATCTTTTTTCTCAGCATTAAAAGTTCCGTAGCGCTTATTTTTTCTTCAGGAGTTGTAAAATATAATGGATCGTGAATCATTACTTCGGAGATCGGAATTTCTCCGAATTGCTTGAGAGTATCGATTACCATGTTTGAGTATTTAAATTTGATTCGTATAAAATCATTAAAAGCCAGTTGAGGAAATTAATCTTTGATCTTATTAAAAAATATTTTATTTATTTATTCAACCTTTTTAAGGTCCTTAAGGACACTTTCAAGCTCTTTTTCAATTTTTTTAAATGTATCGAGCAGGTATTTCCCCCATTCGTTTAACCTTATCCAACCACCACCCCCAGGGCCTCCCTTTCCTGTTTCAACGGGAGAAACGCCAGTTCTTTCCTCTATTCTTTTCAATATGTTCCAGGCATATTTATAGGAATATTTCTTTGGTGCTATATTTAAAGCGTTTGTTAGGGACCCTCCATCGTTATTATCAATGTTTTCTAAAAGTTTGGCCCAACCCGAACCTATAACGCTTTTTCCATCAAAATCAAGCCAGATTTTTGCTCCAACGCTTATTTTTAATTTTAATTTATCAATATTCAAATCTTTTTCAGACATTATACTCTAATATTATTAGATTTATTTGGCGATAATTGTGTATGTTAGTAGGTTGGTTTTTATAAATATTTTTGAACAAGACTATATTTTTAAAGTTATTAGGGTGGAGCATAATATTAAATACAATAATTTAGAACTGAAAACGCTTAAAACGATAAAAATAAAACAGAAGTAATTTTTCCTTTCTTATTATTCATGAGGATATAAATAATGTTTTTTCAAAGTAGTTCTCGTAAAAAAAAAGGGATTGAAGTACTATCAAATATATATTATTTCCCCGAATTTGAAGGGCAACTTGATTGCAATATTTATTGTATTATTGACGAGAATTCTGAAGAAATTGCCCTTTTCGATATTGGAAACGGCATATCCTTGAATGGCTTGTATGAAGGACTGAAAGAAATTGGCTTAAATCCTGAAAATATCACAAAAGTGTTCATCACACACGAACATGTTGACCACGTCTTGGGATTATATCGATTGTTGGATTTAAGAAAAGAAAATCCCCCAGAAATATTTGCGTATGGTGAAACTGCTAAAATATTAATAACTTCTGACGAGAAGCAAATGTTTCCTGACAGTCTTGGTATCAAGGCGAAAATGTTTGGAGTGAGTCTCGTACCTCTCAAAATAACGGATATTACGGATCTTAAACAAGTCACCGTATTTCCTGGATTTGATTTCCAAATTCATTACACTCCAGGACATTCGATCGGATCAATATGTTACTACGATTCAAAGAATAAAATACTCGTTCCTGGAGACGTTGTGTTTACACAAGGAAGTTTTGGAAGGTTTGATTTTCCTGGAGGATCTTTTGATCAGCTTCAAGACTCCATTAAATTTCTTACCGAATTAGATGTCACCTACCTCCTTCCGGGTCACATGAATCCAAGCAAAAACGGGAATCGAGATATCAATTTATCTTATTCGATCATCAAAAATTACAATTCTTTTTTCTAAGTCCTTAAATCTAACAAACAATAACGAAATTTAAAATTCGATAATTTCAAGCGAGATTTGTTAATTATTTTTATTTCAAATGATTACCATATTGTTTTAAAAATGCCTTTTGAACTTATTTAATTAAAAAATAATATTTTAAATAGTTCAAAAAAAATGGATGTTACCCTTAAAGAAATATTGGAAAATGAGAATTTAACTTTTTTAGTTGGGGCGGGGTCTTCTTTAGATCCTCCTTCGTGCCTTGCAACGGCGAAATCAATGATGAAAGCAATCTTATTATATGCTTGTCCTAAAAAAGAGGTTTCGAAATTGTATCGACTCGTTAATAAGAGAAAAATTAGATTTGAACAATTAATTGAAATAATAAGGGATCACATGGACAATGAGCTTAAAATCATTGAATATTACGATCAAAGTACTAACCCCAATAAACAACATTATTTTTATGCGAAAATGATATTAAAAGGACATTTCGTCATGACTACGAATTTTGATTCTCTCATTGAACATGCATTGATAAATTTAGGAGTGAATAAACACGAAATCAAATGTGTTATTACGAAAAATGACTTTTTAAGATATTCTAATCCCCCCAAACTATACGAGAAAGGATCGAAAACATTATATAAAATCCACGGTTCCACGAAGAATTTGATAAATGGAGAAAACACAAAGGACTCGCTCATAGCAACTATTCACGCTTTTGGGACAAACAAGGAAGGTTTAAATACATTTCAAGTAGAACCTTTTAAAAAGCGTTTATTTTTAAACATTTCGAGAAATCGTTCCTTGATAATCATGGGATATTCAGGGAGCGACGATTTTGACATTCTTCCAGCATTATTTGAATTAAAAGATGTCAAGAATATCGTCTGGATAAACCATATAACCGATTCGAGCGAGAATTTTTACTTGACCGAAATTTCTCATGATAAAAAAGTTCAAACTGATAAATTATGGAGAATTTTATCAAAAATTCGTAACAAATCAAATGTCAAGCATTTATATCGCTTGGACGCAAATACTTCCGATTTGATAAATTACTTCCTTGATAAAAAACCAGAATTTCACATGCAAGAGAAAGTCAAGATCCCTTTTGAATGGATTACTAAAAATATAATAAAACCAAACAATGTGTTAAAACAAAAAATTGCAACAGAATTATATCTTCAGCTTGGCATGTACGAAGAAGCAAAAACTTGTGCTGAAGCGATGTTAAATATTGCTATTAATATGAAGGATAGTTCTTGGAAAAGTACTGCCATCAATGTATTAGGAGAGATTTGCAAATTAAAAGGAGATTATGAAAGCGCATTAGAACAATTTAAAATTTCTTTTGAACTTAACAAGAAAATTGGGAATTATACCTGCCTTGCCACCAATCTAAACAACATGGCATCAATCTTTTTTGAAAAAGGAATTTACGATAAATCTCTTCAATATTATCAGCAAGCGTTAACTTACGATAAATTTTTTCCAAATTTAGAAGATACGGCAACGCACATGACAAATATTGGACAACTAATGTTCAAAAAGGGAGAATACCAAAGTGCGGATGCGTATTTCAAAAAATCCCTTCAAATCGTTAATCAATTGGGTGATCTCAAGGGGAAGGCAAATATTTTGAATTGTATAGGAATTTTTTATTTAGAACAGGGTAATAATGCGAAAGCCCATGAATGTTTCAAGCAAGCACTAAGAATTTCTAATAATTTGGGAGATATAAAGGTTAAATGTAGCGTTTTAAATAATCTTTCAGTTTTAGCCTATCAAGCTGGGCGTGTTGATAAAGCGTTGGATATATTATCTAAAGTTGAAAAATATGCAAGGAAAAATAACGATATCAAAGAATTGGCAATAGCATTAAATAATTCAAGCCATTATTATTTTAATCGCTGTAAGTATAAAACGGCCTTAAAAATGCTTAACGATGCATTATACCTGAATAAAAGGATAGATAATAAAGAGGGAATTGCTAATCAATTGAGTAATATTGGTAGGATCCATTTTGCAAAAAAGTCGTTTAAAAAAGCTTTTAGATATTTTAAACAAGCATTAGAAATATATGAGCATTTAGGAAATCTCAAGTCGCAAGCAATTGAACATAATAACATCGGAGAAGTTCTCCGTATTAGAGGGGAATTTTTGAGCGCTTTAAGATGTTTTAGGACTTCCCTTAAAATTATAAATAAATTAGGCGATTCTAAAGAGAAATCAACCTGCTTCAATAATATTAGTTTAATTTTTCACAAAAGAGGGCAATTTAATAGGGCATTATTTTATTGTCGTCAAGCTCTTAAAATTTCTGAGCGCATTAAATATAAACAAGGTCAAGCAGCTTTTCTATGTAATATGGGATTTATATTAATTGACATTGGACGAATCACGGATGCGTTAGATAACTTTAAAAAAGCGATTAAAATCTATCGAGAACTTGGAATGACATTAACTCCGGAATTCAAGGTGCTTCGTTCTAAAATAAAAAAATACAAAAGTAATTTTAAGCTGAATAATAATAGCAATAAAAAGTTAAGAACTAATAATTATAAAGTCAAACAAACATCCAAGGTGTAAAATTGAATTAAATTTACGCCATGTTCCCAATTATAAAAATCAATTGATAAAGCTTTTTAATAAGGTTATCTATATTAATTTCTAATAACAATATATTAAACCATATTGTTCTAAATTAGGTGAATAAGATGTCTGAAAATAAACCAAAGAAAGCAATTGAAGAAGTAATTCTGAGATCTTACCCAAAAGTCATATTCTTTTGGCCGTTGTTGATCACCTCTTGGATATTGTATTTGATCGAAGCTTTAACCCCTGAAGGTTCCATTTCGGTCCTCGGATATATTTGGTTCATAGTGTTTTTTGCAAACCTATTTGTGATCGCTTTTGATTTCTCGAGCGCAAAATTTTTCGTGCTTATCCTGATAATAGTCGTCGTGATTTTAATACTTGTTTTTCTGGTCTTGCCACAAGTAGGAGATGTGAGTTTTGGAGGAGAATCATTAGATGTTGCATTACCTTGGGGATTCTATCTAATTATGGGGCTTATATTACTCGCAATTTTGTTCTTTGTAGTGATTGGCGCCCAATTTAACTATTGGAAAGTGGAAAGAAACGAGATTTACCATAAAAAAGGTATTTTTAGTTCAGCCGAAAGAATCCCAACAAAAAGCTTGAGGATCAAGAAAGAAATCCCAGATGTGTTCGAGTTTTTCATATTACGCGCGGGTTCGGTAACCTTAATGCCCGGACACGGAGAAGTCATACATTTAACTACCGTTCTCAACATTAACAACAAGCAAGAACAAATCGACGATCTTCTTTCTCATGTTCGAGTGGAAATCGACGATCAAGCGTAAACTAGAAATTTAACACGATTTCTTTTTTTTTATTCTATTTTTATTGATTTTTAAATAATATTAGCTTGAAATGAATTAAAGACTAGACAAGATAACGGAACAAGGCAAAGAGAGCTCAGAAAGTTAGAATAAGGACTATAGCATACAAATAAGGGATCGCATAATTAAGCTTTTAGCCATTGTTCCATTGGATTAAATTATTATTTTAGTATAAATTATCATTCCTACATCATGATCAACATTGAAGACTTTCAAGGCAACGCGATTTTAGCTCAATTTATTGAAAAGTTAAACAAGTTTTACGCAAAGGATAAGAAAGCTAAAGTTGAGAAATTACTCGCCGAAAATATCGAACCTCTCTTGGAAGAAGAAGAGTTGGTGGTACCAGTCACCTATTTATTAAGCATAATAGCAGAAAAGGACATTGAAAGCATTTCGGAAAGAATATTAAACAAAGTAAAACCTTTTTTTAGTTCAGAAAACGAAAAATTAAAAACGAACTCAATTTTAATCGTGGGTTTTAAAATGCTTGCAGATCCTAATTATAAGAAAGAACTTGTTCCAGAATTTCTTTCATTGTTAATCGATGAATCGGAAGATATTAGGCACAACGCGCATTACTTTATCGGGGAATTGATCGATTCAGAGCCAATGCTTGCTTGCCCACATAAGGACATTATAATAAACGCATTAAAAATAGAGAAAAACGAAGAAAACATTCAATCCCTTCTAAAATCTATCACATCTTGCGAGAATTTTAATTTCAAACAACATTACGAGCTCAGGAGCATTTTAAGAAAATTAGCCTTGGAATATAATGATGAAAATTCATCTGAAATTTTTTCAATTTTATCAGGAACGATTCAAAATATATTTCCTGTATTAAAAGTGGATCTTCCGAAGGATAGGAATGATGGAGATATTGTCAAAATGCTTGATAATCTTTTCATCATGAAACGCCACGACTTTTCAAAAATACAGAATAAGAATAATATATCCCCAAAGGAATTTTGGCAAAAAATAAAAGAAAACGCCCTCAGAGAAGACGAGATTTATGTGTACACTAAAAGTAATAAGTCCAAAGAAGTATTTTTTTTTGAGCTTGAAAAACAAAAAGTGCAAAAATTTTTCGATCGGGACGATAAGATTGCAAATGAGGAAATAGCAAGAATATTTGCAGATATTTGCGAATATCCATCAACCTTAAAAAAATTGATGAATGTACTCGTTCGCTTGAATCATGTGAAAGGATATTACTCTAAATTGGGATTTTTCTATCCAGAAACGCACATAAAAAATTCACTTGTATCCGATTTCCAAAAGACGGGAATGGTTTCAATGAAAAAATACGATTATCTCCCTCCAACCTTGGTATTCCAAACCATTACTCAATTATCTGAGGAGTTGAATCAAACTTATCTTGCTGGAAAAAACGATCAATTTTTCTTTTGGTTGAAAAAGATACGAGATCAAATCAATTCTGAGGCTGCTCGAAATAGTTCTATCGATTTGAAACCCATTAGGGAGCGTCTCAAGGACGAAGAATTCATTTTGCTTATCAAGAACTTACCAAGAGATTATTTAACAAGCTTGCATAAAGGGACCAATTGGCTTACGAATATCGGATTTACAAAAATTAAAAGCGAGATTGAAAACTCAAAAATCATTGGTTTCTTCGACTTAACAAAAGTTTCCAAAAAATTAAATATTGTAAAGATCTTGTTGATGGATGTTTTAGAACAACAGATAGACCTTCGATCTGGCATATGGGACAAGAACATGGATGTCTTTTATTATTCGAAATTCGTCAAGGATAAGATAGACGAATTAGGGACGATTAAAGACGAAGAAGTAAAAAGAAAGAAGATTAACGAACTGGCTGAAACCTTAAACATTGATAAAAACATAATACTCACGAAGATTGACGAGAACCTTCAATTAATTGGGAACGAGATCAAACAGAAAGAACAAGCGAGTATTAGCGAATACCTTGGAAAGCTCGGGATGGAGCATAATGCATTTTTAGATTTTGTTCGGGATCTCGGACTGAATTATTTTGTTAAAGGAGACATAATGATTTTAAGCCCAGACAAGATCGAAGACGCCAAGAAAGGTATCGCTTCCACGATTCTTGAAAAAGCAAAAACGAACGATTATATCACATTTGGATATTTCGACGCCAATTCCGAACTCATTGAAGAACTCATTAAAAAGCTACAAAACGAGGAAAAAATAAGGGGTATTTTTTACAAGGAAGGCGGGGAATTGCGATTTTACACCATTTTGGGTATAAGAAACATGATGTTAGAAAATAGTTTGATGTTTTCTTTTTACGACCTGTTTTACGGAAAAGAACTTGCTGAGGAAGAAATAACTTTAATGAAGGAAGTCTTTGACGATTTAATAGCTCAAAAGCGACTCGTGGGCGTATTTGAAAAGGACACGCTCACATTCTCAAGCGATGAGGTCATATTCGTTACTGATTATAACACCGTGGTTCACGAGTTTGAGAGGTTAGTAAGGTCGTATATTGAAAGGTTTGAAAAAGAATTAACCACTGTGAAAAAAATATTAACCAAGCGAAGGGAAATTATATACCCTCAAGAAATCAAGCTCATACAAGAAACAATCGACAAGATAAATGTGAGTTACGTGAAATGGAGAGCACAAATTGATTCGGTCGTCAGGAAAACTCACAACAAGATCCTCAAGGATCAAGGGTATAGCGTGAAGAGATATCTAGGCTTGGCAGAAAACAAGAAAAACGAGATCAAATCGTTTAAGGATGACTTACATGTGATAGATATCGTAAACGATTTTAACAAGTGGGTGGAATTCTTTAATGAATTAGAACTGACTTACGGAAAGATCATCTTCCTTCAAAAGCGTTTAATCACGGATCCCGAGGATATCGAATCGGAACAAAAACTCGAAGAATTGCTCGAAAATTTAGGTCTTTTAGAATAAAAAAATCTAATTTTTATCTTATTTGTGTCTATTACTTTTAAACGATTAAATAAATAGTATAGATAATATTAAAAAAGTTAGATAAAAAAAAGAAAATAATAAAATCGGAGTTATTGAGCTAGTTTTTCGTATTCTCTTTGCTTATTCGTGAGCCTCTTGACTTCATTAGTAAAGTCCGTTCTGCCAAGCTTGAAAACTTCTGATGCTGCTCTCGACGCAAGCTCGTAAAATTGGGCGGCGTCCCCATATTTTGCCGCCTTTACTGCGCTTTTGGCTTTTAATTCGTACATCTTCATCTTAGCTTCTTGGTCTTCCATCTGAACGACGCGCATTTCGTCTTTTACCAGTTCAAATTCTTTTTGAAGTTCCCAACTCGTGGCAATCGTGGCAGCGTTATTGAGAACGAGCAATGAATTCTTGTAGTCTTTCTTGCTCTTGTAGGAGCGCGCTTTCTTCCTCCAGTTAGATATTTCTTTCTTGGCACCTTTTGCGTCCGATATTTTTACTGAAGACACGCCCCCTATGGGCATCGAGACGATTTCTTTATGGTCTGCCAGACTTGCAAGAAAAGCTTCTCGTTCCACGGGATTTTTCATGGAAGCGATGTCCTCAACGAGTTTTTGTTTCAATTCGGGAGCCACGTTTTGTAATTGAGAGACTTTTTGGCTGATGAGGTTCATCTCTTGTTGCGAAATTGGTTGGGCTTCCAGGGCAGCAATATCAATGGGCTTGAGCACATTCAAGTCCCGAAGCTCCTTAATACCCATAAAGACTTTGGCTTTTTCAGTGTTCAGCTGTTTTTGCGAAAGCGTGAGGAGTTGGGCAATAAAGAAGTACTTACGGTCCGTGTCCTTTAAGAGACTCCGTGCGATTTTCATCACATCTTTCGAAATGGGCCTCGAGATTGATTTGATTGCCTTATTGTCGAAACTCAATTCGTGCGGTAAGATGATGGAAGTATTCAAGACATCGTCCACGATTTTTCCTGCTCCGTCAAAAGACTTGAGATTACCCCTCCAGTTGGGGAGAACTTTCGCATAAGATCGCTCGAACTTGGCAATGAACTCGGTTAGGTGCTGTCTCGTGATTACCGAAGGTTCCTTGCTGAGAACTAGAGCAACGCGAATGAAATCTCCGTCTGAAAGGAGTATCTTCTTGTCCCCATAGTTAATCTCGTTTAACGCTTGCTGAGACTCCATTTCCCGCCCGAACGATGAGACGGCAGAAAGGAATCCACTGATTAATTCGGGATCGATGCTTTCCAATCCCAGAGACTTGAAATAAACGCACATTCCCGAGGCCTTGTATAACACTAGCACATGTTCAATGTTCACGGCATCGTCAAAAACGCTCTGAACTTCAGCGAGAGTCCTGGCTTTTGCTCGTTTTTTCGGAGTGACCACGCCTTTCTGTATGCCAACGATAAGTG
>JAEOUI010000108.1 GCA_016839425.1 Promethearchaeota archaeon | reverse complement strand
TTCATTTCAAAAATTATAAGTGTACAAATTGAGTTATAATTAAAGCATAAATCAAGATATTCGTGATTCAGATTAATTTCAAATCAAGAAAGTACTCCTTATCTATTTTAATATTAACTTTCATTACATCCTTCATTTTTTGAATTTAATAAGATTAAGATCTTAGACAATTCGTAAGGAAAAACAATAAATTTTAATTATTTGTATCGTTTTTTATCACATTAGGCAATATATAATTATCGCGCTGCTAGTATAGTTTCTGCTAATCTGCGTGGCAGAAGTAAACTGGTCAGTATGCCAGGTTGCCAACTTGGCGACCCGGGTTCAATTCCCGGGCGGCGCACTCTTTTTTACTTTTTAAACTTGAAAAAAATTAAGAGTATTATCAAGTTATTTTGATAAATTGTTAATTAAATATCAAATATATCTTAAATTTATAAAACATTTACCAATAGATCATTGAAAATATAAAGAAATTATTTAATTGAATGGATACGATTCTTGGAAATAACTTAAAATTGGAATAACATACTTGTTAAAATATGGATGTGTCGTTTCAATTTCGATCCATTCCTTTAAATGTCGGTCAAAAACCTTCCATTCCTGCGTCTTGAAATTCACGGCAAAAAGAATGTTTCCATTTAATTGAATCATGCCATGATCTGCCGTGCGTCGAGCTCTTGTGATTTCAAAATCTCTGACATTCTCAATAGAATTATTATTTGCAATTTTAGTTCTTATCACCTTTCATATCACCTTATTTTCTTGTCTTGATATCTTTCTATTATTCCTTTATAAATTTAAAAAAATGGGGGGCGTGTAATTTCTAAAATTATCAACTAAAAAATAATCCGTATATATTTAAACAAAAATTTGCCACCTATCCCATTAATACTCTCACAGAGCGCGTTTTATTGTCGTTAAAGGGAGGAATTATATTTCCCTCTATTAATTTTCCATCAACCAGTACTTCATCAACACCTTTCGAAACACATTCGGGATTCTGAACGGAGATGTCATATAAAACGCCTCTGAACCTTCTTTTTAGCTCGAAATGACGCCATTCTTCTGGAATGCAGGGATCAATCTTCAATCCTTCGTGTTCGGGCCTAATACCTAAAATCCAGTCCGTTGCGGCCTTCAACGTCCAGGAAGCAGTACCAGTGAGCCAGGAATTTTTTGCTATTCCGTGTTGTGGGTGATCATTGCCCGCGATCATTTGAGAATATACATAAGGCTCGGTCTGATGGATATCTGCTATATCGTTCTTTTTCGAAGGAGAAATCTTTTTGTAATATTCGTAGGCAATATCTCCCCTCCCTAAAATACATTCTGCGATCTCTGCCCAAGGATTCGTATGACAAAATATCGCTGCATTTTCTTTTAAACCAGGAGGGAAGGTGCTAATACCACCTAAATTTGGATAGTATCGAGTATACGCAGGAGAAAAGAGTTTAACACCATATGTAGTTACCAAGTTGTTTCGCACGGAATTCATGCATTCAAGAGCCCTACCACTAGGTGCGACCTCTCCATAAACAGACCATGTTTGAGTATTGAGGAAAATTTGTCCTTCCTCATTGGATTTACTTCCAATGACATTACCATCATCGTCAATAGCTCGAATGTACCATTTTCCATCCCATGCATTGTTGTTAATATGATCACGATGTTTTTTTGCAAGGTTCTTGAAATAACTCGAATTACCATCAATGCAAAATGCCGATGCAATCTCGCTCATGTCCAATAACGCCTTATGGTACTGCATGGCAACCATCACGCTTTCCGCTCGTTTATTTGGACCGTGAAGCTGCATCGTATCGTTCCAGTCTGCAGTTCCAATGAGAGGAAATCCTGAAGGACCCAAGTTGTTTTCCGTGAAATTAATGGCTTTACAAAGGTGCTCGTAAAGCGTTGCTTTTGAACCTTCTACGAAAGGTATTTGTTCGTTAAGAATCGAACAATCACCAGTTTCTTTCAAGTAATTACTCACAGAAAAAACCATCCACAAGTGATCATCAGCAAAGAATTTCATTCGGGGATTCGAGTAATCTGGAAATCCTCCAAGTCCAGTAAGTGGAAAGTATTGATGATAAACCATTCCATTTTCAAATTGTGTCCTTGCAATTTCGAGGATTTTTGATCGAACCAAGTGTGGAATTGCGTGACAGGCACCCAATGTGTCTTGATTGAAATCCCTAAATCCAATACCGCGCCCAATCCCCGTTTCGTAAAAAGAGGCGTATCTCGCCCAATCAAATGTCGTCTTGCATTGATATTGGTTCCATGTATTGATGATTTGATTGAAAGCTTCGTCGGGAGTTTTAACATGAATATTCTTCAAATAAACATCCCAATTTTGTTTCAATTTTTCAAAGGCATTATTTATTTCGTCAATATTTTTGTATTTTATTATAACTTGAGGAATCTTGGATTTTTCCTTTGTAATCCCGAGAATGTAAGTTAATGTTTTTTTTTCGTTTGGTTCAATTTCAAGAGAACTGCAAGTTGCTGCAATGGGATTCCCCCCAAGAGCCTTAGAATTGCTACAAGATCCTGTCTCAACGCAAATCGGGTTATTTTCGGAACGATATCGTCCAATAAAAGATTCCCTGTCGCAATCGTATCCAGATAGTAGTTGGTCTGAATAAAAATATGCAATAGGTTTGGATTTATCAAAAAGCTGATACACGATCGCTTTTAATTGAGCATCGAATTTTGCGACAGCAACATTCTGAATGTACTGTAGATCTCTTTGATCTGATATGGCGTCCCATAGACAAAACTCCACATAAGAATAAACATCAATATTTCGGGTTTCTGGGGAGTTGTTTTGCAAGGTGAGCATCCAAATCTCTAAATCGTCTTCGACCGGTACGAAATAAAGGATCTCGCTGGTAATATTATCGCAGGTCGATTTAATTTTAGTATAACCTAAACCATGTCGACATTCATAGTCATTCAACTCGGTTAAAGTGGGTTGCCATGTCGGTGACCAATATTGAGACGATTTCTTGTCTCTTAAATAAATGTACCTGCCTGGTCTATCAACAGGAATGTTGTTATACCTATATCGCAATATCCTATTTTCCTTTGGATCAATATAAAAGCTATATCCACCACCTGTATTTGAAACCATTGCACAATACTTCCCGTTGTTCAAATAATTCATCCAAGGAGTAGGAGTGTTTGGACGCGTAATAATATATTCTTTATCGTTAGTAAAATATCCATATTTCATGAAAAATCAACGGTTTTATCGGATTTTTATTTATTCTGAAATAATTTTTAAATAAAAAAAGAAATATAATTAAATGATTTTAATACCACTTTCTATAGATACTAGGTACACAAGCAAGGAGGTTTTTCGTATAATCTTGTTCAGGAGAGGTAAAAACTTCCCGTGTTGGTCCTTGTTCGATAATTCTACCTTCTTTCATTACAATAACTCGATGAGATAGATATTGAGCTTGACCAATATCGTGAGTGATGAATAGAATAGATATCTCATATTCCTTTTGAAGTTGTTTGAACAAGTTCAATACATCAGCTCGGGAACTAGAATCAATCATGCTTGTTGGTTCGTCAGCAATAAGTAATCGAGGCTTAAACATGAGAGCTCTTGCTATTAAGAGTCTTTGTAATTGTCCACCACTTAATTGATGAGGATATCGCCCTAATGTTTCTTTCGGGTCGAGACCAACGGTATCAATAGCATTGGCAAAGATATTTCTTCGCTCTCGAATACTAGCATGGGGTACTGCATGTTTGAAAGCTTGTCTAAAGATATGATCAACCTTATAGAAGGAATTATAGCAACTGTAAGGATCTTGAAAAATACTTTGAACTAACTTATAATATTTTTTAATTTTAATTTTCTCAATTGCTTTTCCACCAAACAATATTTTTCCTTGAGAAGGTTTGATAAATCTCATTATTAGATTCGCTACAGTTGACTTTCCGCTTCCACTTTCTCCCACAAGGGACACGACTTCTCCTGAATTGACATGGAAGAATACATCCTTGGCACCAAATGTTATTTTTGTTCTAATCAAACCCGACTTGTATCTCTTAGTAAGATTTTCTACTTTCAAAAGTTCATTATTTTCTTTATTCGTTTTAATCACCTTTATTCATATAACCAACAAGCTACGGGATTTTCTTTTTTTCCATTTCTTGGATAAAAATAAGGAGGATAGTTGTCAGCACACTTTTCCATTCTTTGTGGGCATCGTGGATAGAACCTACATCCAAGAGGAGGATTACTCAGGTTTGGAGGTCTTCCAGGGATACCCTCTAATTTCGTTTCTGCTGAACCATCTGGATTAAAGCTAGCAATAGAATGCATCAATCCTTTCGAATAGGGATGCATTGATTCGTGGATAATATCGTCCATGCTTCCTATTTCAACAATCCTTCCCGCATACATTACAAAGCATTTAGTACAAATCTGAGCTAGAGTAGGTAAATCGTGTGAAATAAATAATATTGTATCAACAATACCACTATGCTTTAACTCCAAAAAAGTATCAAGCAATAACTTTTGAGTTGAAACATCCAAAGCTGATGTAGGCTCATCAACAATGAGCAAGCTAGGATTCCATAATGTAGAAATACCAACAACAGTCCTTTGCTTCATACCGCCACTAAGCTCGTGAGGATATTTATTCAATACAGATGCGTCTAATCCTAATTTATTAAAGTGTGCTATAACTTTTTCAAACACTTCTTCTCTTGACCTGCCAAAACCATTACGAGGTCCTTCGTTATCAATAACTCTGGATCCCCGGTTCTTAGCTTTCCTTGGAAGAAATCCTATTCGTTGTCGCATTACATCATTTATAATCTTCTTAATCTTTATTACGGGATTTAAAGAATTTTGAGACGCTTGAGGAACATAACCAATTACCTTGCATAATATTTCTTTTCTAAGTTGTTTTTTTTTTTCTAACTCCTTTACACGTCTTTCCTTTAGTTTTTTTCGATAAGTTACTTTATCCAACTTGATCTTTTCTTCGATTTTAGGGACATATATCGGGATTTCATTAACATATACTTGACCATCCTCGTGGTGTAAGAGAGGCATCAATGTTCCAGTGATTAATTCCGCTAATGTCGATTTGCCACATCCAGATTCTCCTGCTATAGCTACGATATCGCCTTTTTTAACATTAAATGTCACACCGTCAACAGCGTGTACGACACCAAACGATCCTTTATAATATCCCTTTAAATCTTCAACTCGTATTATATTTTCAACCATTTTATTTTCACCAGTTTTTACAATAGTTCCCTCGATTTTGGATTAAATGTAGAGCTAAAGCTTCCGTGCAAGTTATAAATTATCACTAAGAACAATATAATTAATATTCCAGGAGGTATCCAAATATGATAATATCCACGGATGATCGCACCATAATGTTGAGCGTCCCATAAAATAGATCCAAGCGTGATATAGTCTTGTTGTCCTAAACCTAACATTGCAATTCCCGCTTCAACTTGAATCGCTATTCCCGTGATGATGACAAAACATAAAAACACATAAGAAAGTACATTTGGTAATACCTCTGTTAGCGCAATCCGAGCTGAACTTACTCCAGACATGCGAGAAATCTTAATATAATCTCTTTCCTTTATTGATAAAACTTGAGCTCGTATCGATCGGGCGGCCCAAGGCCAATTAAAGAGTGCTATTACCCATAATATAGATGTCATCGTTCTCTCTTGAGTCAAGGTACCAAGTAGGAGGATAAAAGGAATTACGGGAAAAATCAATACAACATTTGTAACGAATTCAGTAATCTTTTCCGCAACACCCCCAATATAAGGACCTACAACACCAAATAATACAGCTAATCCCGTGCTAATTAATGAAGCGAGAAAACCAAAACCAATAGAGTTTCGGGTTCCCGTGATTAATAGATTGAAAACATTTTGACCTGATTGATTAGTACCCAACCAAAATGTAGAAGAAGGAGATAAATTGTCTCCATGGTTGGGGGTTACATCGTTAAAGGGAGGTATTATCGACCAAATTATTATTACTAAGCATATTATTAAGAAAAAGATTACTGCCATACATTGTCTTCTGTAATTTGTCCACGCAAGCCTTAATCGTTCAAAAAAGAGGGTTTTTATACTTTTTTTCTCAAAAATTATTTCAAAATCCTTTGAAATAGTTATATCTGATTTCATTTTACTATTTTCCTCCAACTCTAATTCTCGGATCTATAAATCCGTACATTAGATCAATAAAGAAATTACCTATAACGATAATTAGTATGGTAACAATGAACGAACCAATGATCAAGTTATAATCTCCAGATGTAAAAGCTTGTACTATTAAGGTACCCAGTCCAGGCCATAGAAAAACGGCTTCAATAATTAACGTTGCACCTAATATTTCATTAAAGCGCAAGTTCAAACCTGTTAATTGCGGAAGTAAGCTATTACGCATTGCATAGCGCCTTAATTTTGATTCTGAAAAGCCTAGTTTTCTACAATACAATATATAGTCAGATTCTTTCTCATAAACCATTAATGAACGCATTCCTGTTGCCCATCCCCCTGAAAAGCATGTAACCATTACTAAAAACGGAAGCCAATAGTATTCCGTTAGCTGGGCTAAATTGTTTATATCTCCCCAAATTATAGGAGGAGGATATTCACCATATGGTAGAAAATGAGTCTCGTATACAAAAAAATTAATAAATACATAAGCCATCCAAAAAAAAGGAGCTGATTGCATTGCTATAATGATATAGTAACCAAATTTACTAGCTTTTCCTTTACTATACCCTGTTCGCGCACCAATCCAATTTCCAATGATAAAAGTAATTACTGTTACGGGAATTACCATAAGAAGCGTGTAAGGTATATAAGGCATTACTATATCAACAACTGGTCGACCACCATTTGAAAAAGATACACCTAAATTCCCATAGACAAAAAATTCTTCTAGGAAATATCCGTATTGGACAATAAGAGGTTCATCGTAATGATAATAAGCCCTTAACTCATCAATAGCTCTTTGCCACGAAGAAGCATCTCCGGTAGGAGATGACAAGAATTGCCTTAAAGGATCCCCAGGCAGCAACCTGGGTATCAAAAAAGCCAAAGATATTCCAACGAAAAAAACAATAAAATAAAACACTAGCTTCTTTAAAAATAAGTGGAAATATGAATTAGTAATGAATTTTTTTAAATGTGATATTTCGGTTTTATCTTTGGAATTATTTTCATTTGTTGATATGATATCTAGTTTTTCATTATTTTCAGTTTCAAGTTCCATTGAAGTCATTTAAACCATTTTATTGTTATATAATATTTAAAAATGAATAAAAAAAAAAAAAATGATTGATTTTGTTATTTTATGCTGCTGCTCTTCTTCTTCTAAGGAACACATAAGCTCCTGCTGCTGCAATAGCAACTATGACCGCCACAGTAACACCGATTATAATAGCTAACCCAGTCTCGCCCGCAGGCGGTACTGTTTCTCCAGTTGCCCTGAGGTTCAAGTATAACCTTGCCTTTATTGCCATTTCATTCACGATAAAGACGGAGGTCATTTGGTTATACATATTATCTTCTGAGAGGAATCCATCCCAGAATTTATCGCTAAACATATACCAATAACCGTTGTTATGTGAAGGAATTTCTGGGAATTCTGTCGCTAAAATAACTTGCATTTGAGATGCAATCTTTTGAGCTTCTGTAATATTCGTCTCAGTCTCTAAGGCTACATAAAGAGCTTCGTATTCAGGACTTACCCAATTACTTGAATTCTGGTTCCAGAGAGAAGTTCCTCTGAGGGATCCAAGTAATCTAAAGGTAGTATCGGTTTGCTTTGGTCCAGCCGTTTGCATTGCCATAAAGAAGTCGTCAGCTTCGATGTCTGGGATATAATCGTTGCTAAAATCGACATCAACATGTGTGATAGTTATGCCTAATAGTGCAGAAATGTCTTCGGCCCAATAATCACATGTTAATGCCGTATCCGTCCAACCGGAAGGATTAATGATCGATAGCTCGAAATCACTGGCTAGACCATTGGCTGCCCTTATTCCAGCAGCATCAATTGTCACTCCAGAGTCGTCAATAACCCATTTACCGCCAGTTAAAGTACAATAGTCGTCCATTATGTCTTCAGCATAGTCAAAGTCATAACTAACGCCGTAGAGATCTTGGACGGTTTGGTTGTATAATTCTTCCTGTGAAGGACTTGCGCCGTCGATGAATCCTTGCTTCGCTCTTCGAGTGTAATTACTCGCAGCGTGGCTTGGAATTCGGTCGTAGTCAATGCAGTATGCAATTGCTTCTCTAAACCATGTCTCGTTTAAAGGATAGATATTATGGTTTGGAGAAATGGTAAGAACCGAACTCAAGGCAAGGAAATATTCACCAGCTTCGCCTTCTGAATATTCCTTTCCAAAGAAAGTGCTAATATATTCGTTTTCTTCCATTAACTCCCATACATTTGCGTAATATCCTGAGAAGCAGTCAATCGTTCCAGAACTTAAAGCCGCATCTTGGGCATTATTGTCTGAATATTCGATTTTTCCGACATATTTAGGTGGTTTACTTTCGTCGGTGATCGTGCCAGCTGGAAGATCCAAGTAAATTTCGTTTTCTCCCCACCAATCATCTCGATACATGTAAACTTCTTGATTTCCCGTGGGGTTGACATAGTGAGGAGCATAAGGTCCAGAGCAGACCATCCAATCATCAGGAAAATCCGCATCGAACCAATAGTTCGTATAAGTTGATAAGTCTCTATCATCTTCTTGATCAACAATTTGTCTCCAAACATGTTCAGGTACGACGGGAATGTCTTGGGTTACGAATTCCTCCATTCTCGTACTATTTTCGTATCCAGACACCATGTGGAATGTAACACGATAATCAGTATCTTCTGTTATGGAAGCAATTCTTGCGTCCATATCATCTTCCCATCTCGGTTGATCCGCGGCAAGTTCAAAGCTGTATTTAACATCAGAAGAAGTTATGAATACACCATCGGACCATCGTGCCTTTGGATTAATATCAACGACCATATCTCCATCAACATTCCAAGAATAGCTAGTTCCAATGCATGGAATTATCGTTTTATTAATTTGATCGTACCCAAAGAGCGTTTCATACATTAGTGCGACGCCAAATGCAGCATTAGCATCCCATGGTTTTAATCCGCCCGTTATTGTTTGCCAGTATCCCGTGTTCCAGACAATTTCGTGTCTGGCCCAATCGGGTGATGAAACAATCTTAATTGATGGAGAAGCAGAAGTTTTAACGTTATCCGAAGTATCAGCAACTACTATAGCAATACTAGGAAGCATTGATGTCAAAAAAATCAGTAGAAAAGTAAATCCTACTACTTTTTTATTTAATTTCATTTTTTTTCATTTTTAAAAGTTTATTGATGTACTAAGAAAGTAGTACATTATGTCTAATATTTTCTTTATTTATATATAAAGTTTTCTTTTTTTCTATATATGATATAACGAGTTATATAGATATACTAAATTGTAAGTATTAGAGGGCTGATAGTAGTAAATTATATTAATAGAAAATTATACTATAAACGTAGTCATTTAAAAAGTACAAAAAAAACAATAAATCCTTGAAAAACATGTCTAACAACAAATCAACGCCGATATCTGAAGATATTTCAGAATTAATATTGAATTCAACCGAAGATATATCAAGCTTGTTAAAAGCAACAGGAAGTCCAAATCGCTTGAAGATATTAGGATATCTGCTTAAAGAATCTCGAAATTTTGCATTCATGTTAAGTCGATTAAAAATCAAGCGTACAACATTAAATCATCATCTCGACATGTTAATTGAAACTAAATTAATTGAAAAAGAAGAATGGGGACGGTATAAAATCTCAGAGTTCGGAACAAAATTTTTAAGGATTTTAGCAGAATCTTTTAAGCAAATAGATTCAGAAGAACAAAAAGCTCATCGAGATTTAATAAAAGAGTACAATCAATGGCCATCGTTTTATCGGGAACCCAGAATGGTTACCGAAAATACTATCACTTCAAAGGCACTTTATCAAGGTGGATGGAACTCTTATATCTCAAGCATATCAGGCGCGTTAATATCGTTAAATGTGCCATACGATTATGTTTATATCAGTGGCATGAGCGGATATTGCTTTATTGTGAATACAACGGGAATGATTAAAACCTCTTCAATTAAGGAATTAATACCTAATAGTGCTTGGGAGGAAATTAGGAGAGGGACCGAAAGTTTTGGCTGGAAATTACATTATTGGGAGCAAAAAAGAAAATATCCCGGAAAATGGAACTTGACTGAAGAAGACTTCAAGACATCTCTAGATGTATTTAATAATATAGTAAAGATAATAGATGATTACGATACGCCTGTTATGCTTTTTGGAATTCATCATACTGGTTTTGGTATTGTTAATGGATATCGAAACGACAGTTATTTGGTCAGTTCCTTTTTACGAATGGAAGGTCGAGAGGAGATCCCCGTTCATTTTGATCAGTTAAAACTATTGGATAAATTCTCGTATTTTTATTTTAAAAATCACATTGAGAGAAACGATGTAGATTTTGAAGAACGCCAGTCAATCAATCGTGCGATTAGATTTATTGAAGGAAGCAATTTTTCTCACGAGGGCTATTTATTTGGATCAGACGCATACGATTTATGGATCGATTCTCTTAATGATAACGATCCTGAGACAATCGATATATTCGGAAATAGCGTTTTAGGACAGTATTATTACGATGGAAAATCCGTTGCCGCAGAATATATCGATCGATTGGCTAGAAAATATAAGGGCAAGCCACAAGGAGTGTACTTAAAGAACGCATTTCAGGAATATAGAGATGCCAAAAGACATTTAGAAAAATTTACTTTCTTGTTTCCTTATTTTGAACCAGAAAAAAGCGTTTTATCCCCTGAAAACAGAAAAAAAGGAATTAACATCCTTGCCGATGTTAAGAATTCTGAGTTAAAGGCTCTTGAATTCTTGGAAAAAGCATATAATAGTTGGCAATAAGAAATCAATATCTACCATATTTCTGATAGCATGTTTAAACCAATGAAAAAATGTAATTAAAACCCCTTATATTTATTTTAGATCATTAACTTTAATAATACTAAAAATATAGTATAATTATACTAAAAACGTAGGCTAGTTATGAAATGCAATTTGGATATTTTAACGATGAAAAAAAGGAATATGTGATAACTCAGCCAGATACACCTTTACCATGGATAAATTACATTGGATGCGAAAATTACTACGGCATAATTTCTAACACGGGAGGAGGATATTCTTTCTTCAAGGACGCGAGATTTCGAAGAATAACTAGGTATAGATATAATAATGTTCCAAAAGATTATGGAGGGAGATACATTTATGTCCGCGACAACGATAATTCCGAATATTGGTCCCCTATGTGGCAACCTACCTGCAAAACATTGGATCAATATGAATGCAGGCACGGTCTTAATTATTCAATCATCAGTTCCAAATACAAAAACATTGAAATCAGAATCAAATATTTTGTACCCTTAGGGGACGATCTTGAAATTTGGCACTTAAAAATAAAAAATTCGAGAACCGACAAGTTTCAATGTTCCTTATTTTCCTGCGTTGAATTTTGTCTCTGGGACGCCTACGATGATGCCATAAACTTTCAAAGAAATTTTAATACTTGTGAAATGGAAGTAAATGGCAACACAATCTACCATAAAACTGAATTTCGAGAAAGAAGAAATCATTTTGCATTTTTTTCCTGTTCTGTACCAATCTCTGGTTTTGACACCAACCGGGATTCGTTTTTAGGCCACTATAGGAGCTGGCAAGCTCCTATAGTGGTTGAAAACGGAAAATCGAACAATTCCATAGCTCACGGATGGTCTCCGATTGGTTCGCACCATATTGAATTGTCGATAGATCCAAACGAAACAAAAGAAGTGATTTTTCTTCTCGGTTACCACGAAAATAACCCAAATGAAAAATTTGAGTCATCAAATTCTCAAATTATCAATAAAAGCTCAGTTCAAAAGGTAATCTCAAAATATCTAGATCCAGCAAACATAAAGAAAGCGTTTCAGGAACTTAAAACTTATTGGACATCCTTGCTTGAAAAGTTTACATTGGATAGTCCTAACATTCACGCAAATAGGATGGTAAATATTTGGAATCCATATCAATGCATGATTACATACAACTTATCGAGATCGGCATCATATTTTGAATCTGGAATCTCAAGAGGTTTTGGCTTTCGGGATTCGAATCAAGATTTATTGGGATTCATGCATTTAGATCCTCAAAGAGCGAGGACGAGAATAATAGATCTTGCATCTACTCAACTCGAAAATGGTGGCGCGTATCACCAATATCAACCACTTACAAAGCGAGGCAATCACGATATCGGAAGTAACTTTAATGACGATCCACTCTGGTTAGTTTTAAGTGTGGCGTCATATATTAAAGAAACGGGAGACGAATCCATTCTAGACGAGTTAATACCGTTTGAAAACACCCCAGGCACGGAAATTTCGCTTATTGAACATTTGAAAAAGAGTATTCAATACATCGATGAAAGGATAGGCCCTCACGGATTACCCCTTATTGGAAGGGCAGACTGGAACGATTGCCTTAATTTGAATTCTTTCTCAACAGATCCAAACGAATCGTTCCAAACGGGAAAAACGCTCTATGGTAATAAGGCAGAATCGGTATTTATTGCTGCCTTATACATAATTGCCACGCGCGAATTAAGTCAAATTTGTACTTGTAAGGGACTGCGTGAGCAAGCCGGAGAATACCGCGCTAAAGCAGATATGATGAAAAACATTATTATGGATTATGGTTGGGACGGAGAATGGTTTCTTCGCGCCTACGACAACGATGGAATGAAAATTGGCTCTCGTGAATGCAATGAAGGAGAGATTTACATAGAACCTCAAGGATTTTGTATCATGGCAGGAGTAGGCGTTGATAATGGGCGAGCACTTAAAGCCTTAGAAGCAGTAAAAAAGAGATTAGCGTCTAAACACGGAATCATGTTATTGGATCCTGCCTACACGCGTTATTATTTAAATCTCGGGGAAATATCATCGTATCCACCGGGCTATAAGGAAAATGGTAGCGTGTTTTGTCATACGAATCCATGGATAATGATTGCTGAAACAATATTGGGAAATGGAGATCGGGCATTTGATTATTATCTTAGAATCAATCCGTCCTATAGGGAAAATATTAGTGAAATACACGGATGTGAACCATATATTTACGCTCAAACAATTGCTGGCGAAAGCGCACCTACCTTTGGGGAAGCTAAAAATTCGTGGTTAACGGGAACGGCAGCGTGGAATTATGTGGCAATTGTAAATTGGATTCTCGGGATCCGCCCAACAAATAATGGTTTGAAAATATATCCGGTCATCCCAAGTGACTGGAAAAGTTTCAAGGCTACAAGAATATTTCGAGGAGTAAAGTATCACATCAATGTTGAACGAATCGCTCAAGGAAATCAAACTGAGATTTTTGTGAACGAGAGTCTTATTAAAGGTAATGTTATCCCTCTTCCAGACGAAGGTGTTCAAGAGATTCGCGTTAATGTGAAGTTATCAAATGATTTTAATTGTAATAACTCATTGAATTCATTAAGCGATTTAAAACAATCCTCTTGAAACAATAAAAATTATTCAATATTCCTTTTTGGATTATAGTTTTTTCCTCATAATAATTAAATGATAATTAAATGTGGAAATATTGATAAAAATGCAATCTATTGTTATTATTATACTATTTAATTTCATATTAATAATAATGAGGTTATAAAATTGAGCGGAACTTACAATGTAAACGAGATTCAAGCGAAATTTTTAAAGGATTTAGAAATACTCTTTGGTAAGAAGATTCCCGTCAAAGATAAGATCTATTCAATAACTTTTGGTGTACGAATTAAAGATGGTAATATAGTAGGATTGGGGCTTTATCGCACTGGTTTAAAAGAGCTTCCCGATAGTATTTGTAATTTAGAATATTTAGAAGAATTAGCTTTAGCCTATAACAAATTAGAAAAATTACCAGAATGTTTTGGTAATCTTAAAAATTTGGATGCCCTTGATCTCAATAAAAATAATTTATCCGAATTGCCTGAATCGTTTGGAAATTTAATGAAACTAGATGAATTGAAAATTGGAGATAACAACATCGAATCCCTTCCCGAATCGTTTGGAAGATTAATTAACTTAAGAGAGTTGAATTTGAGTGGAAATAAATTGAAATCACTACCTAATTCTATTGGTTCTCTTGAACGGTTGGAAAAATTAAATTTAAGCGGTAATCCTATTAAAAATTTGCCAGAATCTTTAGGAAACATGATTTCTTTAATAAAGCTCAATATATCTGGACATGAAATGAAGAAAATTCCTAATTCTCTTGTAAATCTAATATCTCTTTCTAAATTAAACTTGGATGGAAATATTAGTAAAATTGGTGGATTAAAAACTCTTCCCGAAGCGTTTGGAAGTATGAAAAATCTTCAGGAGTTAACCTTGCGTTTGAATAATTTAATAATATTACCAGAATCGTTTGGCGATCTCGCCAACTTGCAAGTACTTGACCTTGAAGATAACTACATCTCAAAGCTCCCTGATTCCTTTGGAAATTTAAAATCACTTCAAGAATTAAACTTGAATTATAACAGGATTGCATCCCTTCCTGAATCCTTTGGAACGCTCGAATCGTTGCAAGTTTTAAAGATAGATAAAAACACCTTGAGTGGCTTGCCAGAATCTTTCGGGAATTTAGGGTCCTTAACTTCTTTATCGTTAGGGGGAAACCAAATAATAACTGTGCCCGAATCGTTTGGAAACCTAAATTCTCTTGAAGACGCTGATCTTAGCTGGAATTGGATAGAAT
>JAEOUI010000107.1 GCA_016839425.1 Promethearchaeota archaeon | reverse complement strand
TGATAGTGATGATAGTCTTACATCTATAAAGTTATTCGAATTCACGCAATTGTTAAACAATCTAAGCTATAATGCTAAAGATTCATGGCATTTTAAGAATAATCGAACTGATATTCCTAATATTGATGCAATGCACTCATCTATTGATAAAATAAACACTTCTATTAGTACGGTTTTCCTCAACAAAACGGATAAAACTTCCACAAAAATTATCGAAAATATATCTTCAGGGGCTCCTCTTAACATCACGCAAACTGTTCTTACGACGAATGTTTCCGACATTCTAACGGTACATTACCTTTCGAACTTCACGGTACAATTTAGCTATAGCGAAGATGGAGGGTCAGGTATTTCAACGACATCCATATCACATAATTGGAATCCTTCCCTTGTGCATTTAATGGAAATATCTACTGGATTATACTGGCTCACATGCAATACATCTGGTTATTCGCCAAATACATTGCAATCGTTGATAATTATAATAAATCCCAAAGGGTACGAGGCACAATCAATCCTACTAAATGTCCAAGTAGACGAAATTGCCACGGACGAGTTGATACTATGGATTAACGGAACTCAAAGAAACGACGGTTATACGGTGGAAACTGACATCTACAACGCCTTGAACATCTCCGTGGAGTTTAAATCCTCTGGAAACCATCTAGAACCCCCCTCTTCCGTGAGGTTATTTGTTGGGGGTGTGAATTTGTGGAACCTGACTGAAGATCCAGGCCACGAGATCTATACTAAGATATTGAGCGTGATTGATCTCAACGACACGACCAATAGCTTGAGCATATTTGCTTCAAAAGAGGGATACATTCCAAAAAGCGTCAATTTTTTCGTTTACATAAGGGAAATACAGACTACTACAAGTATTTTCTTGAATAGCGATAACAAGACAGGAGATTTGGACATTACTCTCCCTATGGGGCGCATATTAAACATCACTATAGAATACCAGGATCACCTCGGTATGCGTATTGCGAACGCGAGCGTGACATTGGAGTGTTTCAATCCTATCTTGAACCTTGAATTCAGCGAAGCAACGACTCATTATTACTATATGATCCTCGATACTACCGACTTTATCGGTGAGGATCTCTCGTTAAGATTTCGCGTTATTGCGGACAAACCCAATTTCCAAAGACAAGAAGAAGATGTGTATTTAAGAATAAGGCAACGAAATGTCGAAATTGTTCTGATAACCGGACAAGAGGAATACAACCTTAGCACGGGTGCGAATGTAAGAATTCAATTCAAGCTCTTTGATAATGATTTCAACGAATATATCGAAGGAATTGTTGTTTATTACCGCATTTTTGCTACTGTCTCAAGTATCACCGATGTAAATGGCACTTACGAAATATATTTGGAAGATCTTCAAAACGGAACATACGAGCTGAACATATATAGCGAAGAAACTGACTATTATAAACAAAGCAACCTAGATATCATGTTTAATGTCGAAACTGAAACAACTATTACTTTATTTCTTAACAACGAGAAAAATTTAGGAGATATCGTCCTTCCAATAGGATATTTATTTAATATAACTGTCGATTATAGGGATCAATTTGGCGATCGCGTAAGCAATGCTAGCGTGACGCTTAAATGTTCAAACCCTTTATTGGAACTTGTTTTTAGCGAAGCTTATAGCAATTATTATTTTTTGATCATTAACACAACCGATTTTATTTATAGTAACCTTTCGTTTTCCTTTCATATTGTTGCATTTAAACCTAATTTTCAACAACAAGAAGACGATATCCAACTATTTATACGACGAAGAAATGTTGAGATTGTGTTGGTAGAAGGAGAGTTGGAATATAAAATAAAATCGGGTTCTGAAGTACGAATCCAATTTCGACTCTACGATAACGATTTCAGCGAGTATGTTTCCGAAGTAATCATATATTATCAATTATTTAATTCCATAACGATTGTTTCCGATATAGATGGTCTCTATGAAATATATTTGGAAGATCTTCCTAGCGGATTCTATGAATTAAGCATTTATAGCAATGAAACGGATTATTATAGGCAATCCAATCTAAATATTTCTTTTAATGTTGTTGATAATATCAATCCTTCAATTCCATCCGACATTGTATTTGTGATTTTATTAACCTCGATTAGCTTGATATTTTTAGGAACTTTCATAGTAAAAAAAATAAAAAAAATGAAATATTAATTCAATGCCCAATAATTAAAGCTTGATTTCAAATTATCTGTATTTTAAATAACCATTCTAAATTTTTTTTAATTCAAAATTATTCCTAAGCATCGCTAAGGAGCCTCCTAATAACGAAGTATTATCGTGATATTACATTGATATTTATGATAGAGATAATAAATATATCTTAAAAACTCATATAATACGATTAGGAGCACGTTAAAAACATGAAATTGATAACATGTCATATCCCCGAAGCTTATATTGACGGTATTGAATCGTTAGTAAACCAAAACATGTATCCCAACCGTTCGGAAGTCATCCGCGTTGCGATACGAGACTTGCTCAAGAGTGAGCTCAGTTCCTTATTGAAAAAAGAGTAGTTTTTTTTCATTTTTATTTTATTCTATTTTCCCTTTGATTATATTCTTTGATAAAGATTTTAAAAAATACTTTTTGATTTGATAATTTCCGGTCAATCTAAAAATAAAAATTGAGCGTCAAAAATTGGACTTAGGAACTTTTAATAAAGCTCGTTGTTATGTTTAATTAGAGTAATCAAAATAAACTTGGAAAGTAAAAAAAATATGCATTGCCCAGAATGTGGAAAAATAACAAGAGTTGAAGACCAAAAGTATTGCGAAGAATGCGGTACGAGATTACCTTCTAGTGGAGACCTGGAAGAAAAAAAACCTGGAATGAAGGATTCTTCCATTCCTTTTCAACCCCAACGACAACAAACATCTACAACATTCGAAAAACCCTCAATTAGAGCGTCTGGAGGTATATTTGACATAAATAGGAATTATTATGTCATTAAAGAAAAGATGTGGGACTTAGGATATGGTGATATTCTCGATGAAAATGGAAACTTAATCGGTAAGATGAATAGAAAATTCTTTAGTATTCGCAGGAGAGTGGAAATTCAAGAATTAAACGGTGAAGTGGCAGCAACCCTCGAGGAAAAAATAGTCACGGCAAGAAACGCTCAAGATTTGAAAGATCCTCAAGGAAACCTCATTGCAAGAATAAAAAGAAAGATTCTCACATTATTTCATCCAAAGTTTTTTCTAGAAGATCCATTTGGAAACAGATGGTACGAGGCTGAAGGGGATTTCTTTGGCTGGTCGTTTAGGATTTCAGACTGTTCTACGGGAAAGGTAATAGCAGAAATCGAGAAAATCGATCGTTGGAGGGATGTTTTTCTAGGAGGTATATTCGATTTTAAGGACACTTATGCTCTAAAGATTCTCGATAATGAGACTGATAGAAGGATCTTATTGGGATTTGTCTTAAGTGTGGATAATGTAATGCACGATAATCAAGGGGGTTCCATAGGGATGATCGGGGGTTTTGGTCGCTATAGACGCCCTGGATCTGGACCTGGACCATTTCGACCGCCCTTAGGTAGATTTCCTAGGCGTCCTTATTAATTCGAAAATTTTTTTATTCTATTCGTTTTTTCTCTCAATTAAATTTTAATCAAGTAAATATACCAAGTTCGTTTTGGGCACGACAACAACCCATAGAAAACTAATTATTTTTCTAGCTATATTTTTATTTGAATTATGAGTTTGTTCGAAATCTAAATAAAGCAAATTGAGGAACAAGAGAATGAGTAAATACGAAAAGATTGATGGGTTTTTTTTAAGCATTGACGAGAAAATAGACGATTTTCTCGACCACGTGGGACCCATATATCGCTTCATTCCAGGTATTTATCTCGGAATTATTGGCGTT
>JAEOUI010000106.1 GCA_016839425.1 Promethearchaeota archaeon | reverse complement strand
CTGTAGTAAAAGTGCGATAATCGTTTAGTTGAGCAAAAAATCGATTTCCAATGGATTTTAATAGTTTAAATAAGGGATCTTGTTTGAATATTTCAACTTTTTCTTGAAATAATTCGAGAATAACTTCTTCGATAAAGGATTCAAGTGCGTTAATAACGTCTTTGGTGATGAGGAGACGTTTTTGGACAGCTGAAGGCCCTCTTGAATCCATCAGGACGGTTACTTCCAACCACGGGAAAGTTTTATAGGATTCATCTAATAAATTCCATGATCGTAATAATAACGAGAGCGTGCAGTCATCCATTGATTCTTGATGGTGATCGAAATTTTTAAGTCTAGGGTTATGAGTTCTCCCTATATCAAGTACCCAGATGTTTGGATCCTTGATTTCATCATCTGTTGGATTCTTCCGCTCTATCAAAGAAATATTAGAATCTTTCGAAAGGACCAAGCAAGTCGAAAGTAAGTCGTCAAGATGAGCAGAACCAGGATGAGTTATGATCTTATGCATAAAAATACCTTTTTGTTATAATTTTACCTCTAAGCCATCTCTTAAGCATTATGAAATAGAACAATGGTTAAATTATAAATCTTACTTCAAATATAATTTAAATTCGAATCCGATCGTACTTTGGAAGTTTTAATCGTTGATTTAAATTTCGATCCAACGAATAATATAAAATATAGTTCAAAAAGAGTTTATTATTATTTTATATAATAAGTCATTCAAAAACTCTCAAGCAATAGTCTAATTTATTCGGGTTTTAAATTCAAAAATGAATTTAACTCTTTGTTTTGATCCTTCAATACTTGCTCTTCGTCTTGCATTTACACAATAAAAACTTCTGATTAGGATTTTATCCTAATAATTTTAATATTTTTTCCGAAATTTTTCTTCAAATGAAATCTTGCTTTTTTATCGCACCTACATTTATAATTGGCTTTTTATTAAGTATTATTTTAATTTCGAATGCGTTATCGCAATTTTTTTTTGTTTTTATATTATTCGCATTATAGTTGGGTTGTGGTATTATCTTGCTTGCGAGATCTATTTTTCCTCCCCTATTATATCCTTACTGTCGTGAAATCCAAATCCAAGCGAGTCTTCGGAAAAAAGTATGTTCTTCCTATATGTTCTATAGGACTTATTACTTTTAGGAACTGAATTAAATTCATTTCCTTTTTCCAAAAAACCACCCCTGCTAATTTTATTTTTATCCGTGTTACTTTGAACGAGTTAGGTATTTAAATGTACGCTATTTCGTCATGACAAAAACAAAATAGAAAATTAAAATGCTAATTCGAAAACACGCTTTTTAGTATTTCGTAAATTTTATTATCCCTAATTGTAAAATAGGTGTTTAAAAAACTCAAGTAAGATTTTTAAAAATGAATATACGAGAAAAAAATTAAAAATATAAAAAATGAAGAGTAAAGGATAGGATTAAATTAATCAATTTTCTTGAACTTGTCCTTCGACACGCCACAAACAGGACATTTATCGGGTAAGGCACCTTCGTGGGTATATCCACAAACGGGACAAACATAAATATCTTGTTTTTCCAAATCCTTGCCGTCCTCTGCGGCCTTCAAGGCTTTTTCGTAGAGGGTGTGGTGAATTTTTTCTACTTGATTTGCGAGATCGAATGATCTTTCGGCTTGTTTATTCCCTTCGGTTTTGGCGTCGGCAAGAAATTCGGGATACATCTTGTTAAATTCGTAATGTTCCCCTCCAATAGCGGCTTTGAGGTTTTCGATCGTACTTTTGATACCACCCATTACTCGAAGATGGTTGTGAGCGTGTACGGTTTCTGCTGCCGCTGCTGCTCGAAACAGCTTGGCGATCTGTGATAGCCCGTCTTTGTTGGCTTGTTCCGCAAATGCCAAGTATTTTCGATTGGCTTGACTTTCTCCTGCAAACGCTTCTTTTAGGTTATCGTCTGTTTTTGTCATTTTATTTAGTACCTCTAATGTGTATTGGAATAGATAATCCGTGGACCAATATAATCGTTTAGGTTATTGAATATAAATACGATATTAGGTGGAATTAGCTCGAATGGTTTCGAAAAATTTGGGAGCGTGATCGCAAATCGAACAGTTCGAAGTGGGTTTGATGAGTTCAACATTCCCACATATCATGCATACAAATATCTCGTCAAGATCGGTGTTCTTTTTTTTCTCTAGTTTCATCAAGAACTTTGAAAAAAGGTTCCTGTGAACATTCTCAGCTTGTCGAGCAAGATTAAAAGTGAGTTCTACAACGGTTTTTCCTCCCTTCCTTGCGTTTTTCAAGAAATTCTTGTACATTACCTTAAATTCCTGCTTTTCTCCCTCCATTGCGTTTGCTAGATTGGATCGAGTATCCTTGATGACATTTTTTAGCTCGACATCTTTAATTTCAACGATTTCTTCTATGAGCATTTCTCGTTCAGTCAGAATCGACAGAGCTTTTAGGTGGTTCTTTACATGAACGGCTTCGGCACGAGACACGGCATCAAACAAGAGCGAAATGCCCCTAAATCCTTCTACTCTTGCTCGTTCTGCGAATAATTGGTACTTT
>JAEOUI010000105.1 GCA_016839425.1 Promethearchaeota archaeon | reverse complement strand
TTTCCCCTATTTCTATCTTCCCTACGAGTCTTAGCTTGGAAGGATTTTGTGGCGAACTTTTAAAAGTATCTTCTGCTTTCACGGCGTATCCATCCATTGCCGATCGATCGAAAGGTGGTACATTCATTTCGCTCGTTATATCTTCAGCTAAAATTCTACCTAAAGCTAAAGATGTTTCAATTAATTCCATATTTGTTATTTTAACTTTAGAAAAAAGGAGTTCCAAAGCTTTTTCTAAAGGTGTTAACTTCGAAAAGCCAATTTTTCGCAATCTTTCCACATTCATCATTCCTTTTTGATAATTGAATATACTATATGACCAATTTCAGGTATAATTAATTCTTCTAACGCTAGCCTTACGGCATTTGGTGATCCTGGAAGGAGAAATACGATCTTATTTCCTATTTTTCCAGCTGTCGCACGCGAAAGCATTGCTGAGGGACCTATCTCTTTGTATGATAAATATCTGAAAAATTCGCCAAATCCATCCATTTTTTTTTCGAACAATGGTTCTAAAGTCTCGTATGTTACATCTTTAGGTGTCAATCCCGTTCCTCCACTATATATCAAGGCGTGCAAGGATTTATCTTCAATCAATTCGAGTAATGAGTTGTGAATGTTTTCTCGAGAATCTGGGACAATAGAGACCGATAAAAGGGATATTTCTGATCTTTTTCCAATGATCTCTTTTACCATCGGAATCGTTTTATCGGTTTTTACAATTCCATTTTCCTGCTCTTGGAATCGAGATGTACTAACGATTATTAAAGCAATATTCACCCTTTTAGGGGCCTCTTTTTTGTGTTGTTCGTGTACTTTCATAGTGGACTCTTTAAAAAATGATTTATATTAATTTTAAAAGAAATATACGGTTCTTACATCTCCTTTTTCAACTATACTTTCTAGTTCTTCTATTTCAATGTACCCATCTGCGTTAAATAGAGTACTAATGGCTTCCGAACCGGTTTGAATGGGAATTATTTTCTTAATTCCATTTATATTCTCTATTTTCACTGGTTTGAACTCGTGTCTTCCAACCGTACTATAAATTCTTTTGCCAACTTCTAACGATATCGAATTCTTATCTCTCAAGGGATATCCGGCCATCCTCCTGATGAAATCTTCTATAAATATGTAAAAACAACTCAAAGCAGATGTTGGATATCCTGGTAAGACAAAAACTGATTTATCTCCAATTTTAGTGAATATAAATGGTTTTCCTGGCTTTATTCTTACACCATGTATCATAATTTCAATATCATTGTAAGTTTCCAAAACTTGGGGGGCAAAATCTCCTTCACCTTTCGATGTTCCTCCTGAGAGAATCGTGATATTTGAAGTTGCAAGAGCACGATCTATTACTTCTTTTATAGTATCAAAAGAATCCTTGACGATTCCCAAGTATTCGACTTCAGCACCAGCGTTTTTAATGGATATTTTTAAAACATTAGAATTGATATCGTAAATTTTTCCAACATCTAAATGCTTGATATCAGACGATACGAGTTCGTCACCCGTGCTTATCAAGCTAATCTTTGGCCTCTTATATACCCATATCTTTTCTACACCACAGGCCGAAAGAAGTCCTATTGTTGGAACATCAATAAATTTATTTTTCTGACAAATTTTATTACCTTTTTTAAAATCGTGTCCGATCTTTACTATATGCGTATCGGGAGTAACGGACTGTGTCGAAGAAATAACATTCTCTTTTATTTCTGTGAATTCCACCATTATTACTGCGTCAGCTCCGTCAGGAATTGCGGCTCCCGTAGCAACATAAGCACATTGCCCTTTTTGAATCTCTTTTTTCGGAACTTCTCCTGCTTGTATATGGTCTACTAAAATAAAATCCACGGGCGTATCCTCGCTCGCAAGAAATGTGTCTTTAGCTATTACCGCATAACCATCCATTCGAGATTTTCTAAAATGTGGAACATCTATGGGACTTTCAATATCTCGAGATAATTTTCTTCCATATGCCTCTTTCAATGGTAATTCTTCTACTTCAAGATCTAATTGAGGAATATTGGATAAAATGGTTCTTAATTCAGAGACACTAATTGTTTTTAAAAATTTCAAGTTGGAATCTACCCCTTATTCAATGTATCCATTCAGAAGGGTCGTCTTTATAATCTTCTCTCTTCCAGACCGCAAGTTGTAGTTTATAATCTTCAACCGCAGTTCGGAGGGCTTTAAAGCCTTCTTCTCTATGTGAGGAGGCGACAACTACGTGAACTAGATCTTCCGAAATTTCAAATTGTCCCTGGAAATGGATTAAGATTATGTCAATAATACCGTCAATGTTTTTTATCCTTGTACAAATTTCATTTACGCTCTTGTTAGCAAGTTCTACATATGCATCAATTTTCATCCCTTTAACGGGTTTACCTTCTTTAGAACTATTGCGAACGATTCCCGAAAATGTGTGAATGGACCCTATTTGGTCAGCATTGGGTCCTTTTTTAATCTCGTCAATTATTTGTTCGAGTGTGATCTTTCCTTTGGGATAAATTCCAGATTCTATTTTAGCATTAGATTTTTCGGTCATTCTCGGTCATCCTCCTGATAAAGGTAAAAGAAAGGCAATTTTATCGCCATCCATAACAAGCTTTTTGTTGATATCGGAAATTTTGACGAAATTATGATTTATGGCAACACTTATTTGAGGATTCAAATTATCTGATGAACTATTCAATAATATTGATTTTGTCCCTTTGTAATTATTACTAATAAATTTAGCAATTTCAATAACGCTTTTTTTAGAGCCTTCTATTTCTTCCGAGTCTTTTTGTGCTATTTCTTTCAGTTCTGCAAAATAAAGAATTTTTATTGTCATTCTTATTGTTAAAATATTATTTATAATATGGTTCTCGAGAAGCAACTACTTTTTGAATTATTTCTTGTGTTTTTATGGAACCTTTCATATCGTTTAATACTGCCTTGATATTAGTTCCTAAATCAGACCTAAATAAACATCCAAATACATTTCCGTCGCAACCAACTCTTAATTTAGTGCATTTACTACACGCTTCCTTACCATTTTGTATGGTTTCGACCTCTGCATTATTGGATAGCTTGAATACATGTCTATTTTGCATATCGCTTCTCCTAAAAGTCTTGAGGGATCGAATTTTTAGGTCTTCAACAATATTTTCAATAGGAACATGATATCGATCGAAAATAGTTAATTCCTTGCCAATTGCATCTGATCGCTTATGCAATTCAATTAATTGTAAAATATGTCCAGTCTCAGAGCAAAAATCAAGCATTTCCTCGATTTCCGTATCGTTAAGTCCCTTTAGCATTACAAAATTTAACTTTATTGGATATAATCCAGCCTCTTGGGCGGCTTCTAACCCTTTTAAAACGCGATCTAAAGCATCAACTCCTGTAACTTTCTTAAAAACGGATGGCTTCAATGAACAGAGAGAGACATTTATTCGATTCAATCCTGCTTTATATAAATCGCTTGCCATTTCTTTAAGAAAAAAACCATTTGTCGTCATTGAAATGTCCTTATATAACTTTAAATCGGAAATATTTTTTATAATTGAAACGATTTCTTTTCTGCATAAAGGCTCTCCGCCAGTTAACTTGATTTTCGTAACATTTAAAGTTGTGGCTAAAACCGTGCATAATCTAGTAATTTCGTCAACGCTTAAGAGACTCGTTTTAGGCACGAATCCTTCTTTATCACAATAAATGCAATTATAATTACAGGCTGAGGTAACAGAAAATCTGATGTGCTTGATGATTCGATTGCAGTTATTATTTACTGCTAATTCTTCACTCATTCTTCTTAATCTTTTCGTCAACTTTTATGTTTTCTATCCGAGCTTTAGGGTATTGCCCATTTTCGTCTTTTTCGTACATCTTAATTACATCCCATATATTTAAGAGGGCTAGACTCACGCCCATTAAGGCTTCCATTTCAACGCCTGTCTTACTTTCAGTTTTAACGGAACATTTAGCTTTGATCGTAGTATCATTAATAATTTCAAAGTCAACAGATATTTTATGTATTGGAATAGGATGACAAAGAGGTATTAAATCGGGAACTTTTTTTACAGCGTTTATGGCTGCTATTTTACTAATTGTTAATACATCTCCTTTTTCTACATTGTTAGTTTTGATTCTTTCAATTGTAGAGGGTTTAAGAATTATGTTGCCCGATGCTTTAGCAATGCGAATTACAGGTTTTTTATTGGAAATATCAATCATATAGCTTTTCTTGAACAATTAAAAGCGTTCGATTTATCAATTCATAACGATTAATTATGTAAATTAAAGAACTTTAAAAAAATTATTGTTGAAATTTAAAAAAAAATAGAATAAAGATCATAAGCATTTAACATCGGTAGCTTTGAAATTTATATATACTTCTGTTTGGGGCTTTAAATCCAATTTTTCACCGGATAATTTCGTAATAGTTGCAAGAAATTTCTCAGATTCAATTCTTATAACGATATGATATATATTTCCTAACTCTCTTATTTCTTCGACTTTACCTTTAAAAATATTGAGCGAGCTAGTATTTTCAGGGGATTTTCTTGCGATGATTATGCTCTCTGGGTGAATGCATACTTTAACGCCCCCTTCTTTTTGTTCAGCTGAAGCAATTTTAATACCGTTCACACTGATTAAAGTTAATCCCGATTTAGGATCTCTCTCTGCAATACCATTAAAAACATTTTCATATCCGACAAAATGTGCCGTAAATTCATCTTTAGGGGATTTAAAAACCTCGCTAGGTGTCCCTATTTGGGAGATAGTACCGTTATTCAAAACGGCAATGCGATCAGCAAATTTAATTGCTTCGAATCTGTCGTGAGTGCTCATTATTATAGTTTTAGTTCCATTTCTTTTAATTTCCATTATGAATTTCTCTAATAAATTTATATTCATCGGATCTAAATTTGCTGATACTTCATCTAACAAATATATTTCGGGATTTAATACAAAATTCATTGCAATTGCAACTCTCTGCATTTCTCCTCCAGAGAGTGACCGAGCGTTCTTTTTCTCCATTCCTTTTAGACCAACTTTCTCAATTATATTGTTGACTGTCTTTAAATACCCCCAATATCGGTTTCCACGAACTTTAAGACCATATGCTATATTTTGAAATACTGTTGCGTTCCTTACAACTGGCTTTTGCCGTACATAAGATAATTTACGTCTAAATAATATTTTTTCCTTGCGAGAATAATTTAAGATATTTTTATTATTAAAATACACTTTTCCTTCAGTAGGTTTCTCTAATAAACCTAATATTCGTAATAGAGTGGTCTTTCCACTTCCATTTGGACCAATTATCGCAAAACATTCACCTTTCTTAATTGTAAAATTTATTTTTGAAAGTACATTTAATTCGGATTTATCTTTACGATAGAAAGTTTTTGATAGATTTTCAACTTCAATCAATTTCATTTGGAACTATCACTTGGCTTGAATTCTTGTTAAAGTATAATTTAATATAAAGGTTAAAGAGATTAATATTACTCCCAAAGCAATGGCCATTCCAAATTCCCCCATCCTCGTCTGAAGAACTATAGCTGTTGTGAAAGTTCGAGTTTCCCAACGTAAATTTCCCCCTACTATCATGACAGCACCAACTTCAGAAATCGCTTGACCAAATGCTACTAAAAATCCTGCTATGATTGATTTTTTTGAATCTTTTATCATCTCCCACCATAATTGTGACTCGCTTGCACCAAATGATATTATCGTTTCTTTCAAATCCGGATCAACGCTTTCAATTGCAGCCTTTGTCGTTCCCATTACGATTGGTATTGCTAACAATACTTGAGCAACTATCATTGCGGTGGTTGAATAAAGCAGACCTAATTCTCCAAAAATTCCATTTTTCGAAAGAAGTAAATATACAAATAATCCCATTACTACGGGTGGAAATCCCATAAAGGTATTAATGAAGTTTGATATGGTTTTTTTTCCCCTAAAATTTCTCAAACCTATAAACGATCCTATTGGAAGAGCAATGAGGGCTGCTAATATAGTAGATGTTAAAGACACACGAATAGAAGTGAAAATTATATTCCAAATTTCTGGGTTAAAGCTAAACATCAATCGCAAGGCTTCAAGTATTCCATCAATAATTTCATTGGCCATTTTATTTATTTATTCTATTTTTTTTGTGATAAAATGAAGGAAAAAAAAAAAAGATTTTTTAAATTATGGTAAGCTATAACTAGCAAATTCTGCTTGGTAGGGCGTCCATATCGCAATCTCTGTAGCTGTTGTCGGACAATTATGCGTAATATCGCAAGTACCAAATGCGGGTGTGAATAATACTTCGTTATTTTTTTTATAATTGCCAATTAACGCCTGTCCATAAGGGCAAGTTAAAAATGCAATGAACCTTCGCGCGGCCTGATATTTTATTGAAGGATAGAGTTGGGGATTAACGAGTATTGCACCATAAGGATTTAAAAGTAGGTCTTCTCCAGATACGGATTCTGCTAAAACTTTCAATGTAGCATATGTATCATTGTAGGATAACCATGTGCCTCTATCAACCAATGTATATCCGCGGTCGTTAGCATCATTGTAGGTAATCTGTAAGGTATCACCCATTCCTGCTCCTGTTTCTTTATAGTAATCTATTCCCGCTAAAGAAGCGTTCCAAGAAATTAATGCCCATAAATATAATTCCTTAGTGTTCGTACCCGAATTATCACCTCTTGAATAGAATGTCGTATTGGCATTTTCCATTCCCGCTTTTAATTTCGTCATAACAGTAACAATATCATCACCATCTTCCAGCTTAGCTGGGTTTGATTGGTCACCCACTATAATGAAATCGTTATACATCACACAAGTTCTATTAACACCATAAGCTATTCCATTTAAACCTAAAGAGGCGTTAATAAAGTCGTCCTCGCGAGATCTAGCATGTACTAATATTAAATCCGCATTTCCGTCTTTTCCGTATTGAATTGCAGTACCCGTTCCTACAGATAAAATTCTTACTTGAATTCCCGTTATTGCTGTAAATTCAGGAACTAAATAATCTAGTAATCCCGAATCGTAAGTCGAAGTCGTTGTTGCAAGAGTGATATAGTTAGGATCTTTTGCTCTAAAATAATCAACAGCAAAAAAAATTCCGACCGAACCACCCGTAATAATCAAGATTAATATGATTATAGCAATTTTATGTTCGCTTAATAATTCTTTAATAGGTTTTCTACTTGACATTTGTATTCGTTTTAAAAATTTTAATTAAAAAAATAGTGCGTTTTATTTAAGCGTTATGTAGGGTGGGACCGAACGGAATTTCTATAAATTATAAAATTTCAAATTTATTAGCTCAAATTTTTAATATTGAACAATTCTCTTTTTAATTATGAAAAATATTAGTGCGCGAAATATCCTAAAAGGAACGATATTAAAAGTAACACACGGCGCGGTTAATTCCGAAGTAATTGTAAAAGTTGCGGAAGGTGTTGAGATTGCCTCCATCATTACCAAGAGTTCTGCTGAACGCTTAGGTCTAAAAGAAGGAAAAGAGGTTCATGTAATCATAAAAGCCTCGAATGTTATGATTGCGACGGATTAATTACATAAAAATTCAATGCAAACAAATTTTTAACTTTAGAAAGAATCTATTTTAGATAATGTTTGCAAGATTGTTTAAGATGGTTTCTTTTCTAACCAACCCAAATTCGAGATCTCGGCGTTCGATAACGATATTGAGAAATTCTATGAGTTGTCCTGCAAAATAATTAAATGAAAACTTGAAATCGTTGTTGATCTTATAATACTTTTTTAAAAAGACCTTTATCAATTCTATCTTAGGACGAGGTTCTTTCAATTCGAATATTCCGGGGTTAGTATCGAGTAAGGCGCAACAGATCCACGCTAGATCGTCGTGATAATTACCTTCGTACGCTTCCTCGAAATCAAGACCATATACTTCGTGGGTTGCCGGATTGTATATAAAATCCCTTAATCGAGCGTCTCCCTTGTTAACTACGATGACATTACTTTCTTCCCTGCGTACAATATTATTTCTATGAAAGATGGCAAACCATCTGGCGAGCTTCTTAACGCTGTGTTTGAGCTTTCTACGGAGGTGAAGTTTTAAATCGTTCAAGGAAGAAATATTTTTCAAGTTATTGTTGATGAAGTTTGTGAGGTTAATGCCTTGTATTTTTTCCATTACGATGTAGGGCTTCTTGTAGAATAACACTCTTGGAACCAATATTTGCTGTTCTTCTAAGAGCTTTAACATCTGGTATTCTCGTTCTGCAAAATCAGTTTGAAATAATTTGAGGATGACGACTTTTGGAAATTGAGCGGGTTTAATTTTAAAAATGACTTCAAAGACAATATTTTTCCTGCTCGTGAGACGGTTGAGTATGAAATCATTCTCGCCCTCAATGAGATCCGGGATTTGGTCACTTAAATCTTGAATAATTCTTTCTTTGATTTTTTGAGGGTCCATCTCAATAAAAATAAGGTATTGGAGTTTAAAAACTTGCTAGTTTAACACCATTTATGTTTAATAATTTAAAACGAGCAGTTAAATGAACATGTTCAGCATTAAGAATATATGATTTATAGCACATAAAAAATACAAATAAAAGCGTTAAAAAAGTGATTTAATTGATGAGCGATAAAAAAATAAAATATACATTAGGGATATTTTACGGCGTTGGTCCAGAAACCGAAATGCTCACGCAGAAATTCGTTGGGAATTTAGTTAATTCTGATGATTTTTGCAAGGCCTGCGAAAATCTCGAGCTCAACATTAAATGCGATAAATGTCGAGAGCATTTAAAAAATTACTCGAATTCTATATATTTTTACGAACAGGTGGGTAAGGGCGTGCCTGAATTTATCGAAGAACCTCTTGAATTCCTTCCCAATTCTATATATCCTGTAGATTTTTTGCTTGTTGTCGGTATTCATCAGGATTTACTCGGTGGGCTTCCAGAATACTTGAGTGATAAAAATGTAAAAGCGGTCATCGTCCCAATTGAAGATCCCAAATGGGTTCCTCCAGGACTTCAAACTCAAGTGCTTAAAGATTTCGAAAATATGGGAATTCAAGCTGCGTTTCCTAAACCATTCTGTGCTTTAAGCAAGGAATATAACGAGCATAATAAGATTAGATATCATCTTACTAAAAAACATGAATATATACACGAATTTATCGATTATTTCAAAATAGGCGTGCCTATCGTATCGTTTTTGATGAGCAGGGACGGAAAATCGATTGAGGACAAGTGCGTTATGCAATGTGCTCCGTGTGGATCAACCCATTACATTTGTCAGCAATTAAAAGGTAAATATATAGAAAACAATGGTACTTCCCTTAACGAAAAAATCAGCAAGGCTCACCACGCCTACCCCTGCAACGCCTCAATGGATCAAGACACGATTCTCAAGGATTCTTGCTTACATGTTGGTGGATACTTGGTAAGAAACGCCATCCGAAAAGATTTAGGATTAGAGATAGAAGAAGGTCAAAAATTGACATATATAATCAAATAATCTTTTCATTTCTCAATTATTATTTCTTTTCTAACACATTAAGATCAAAGGATAAATCTTATTCCGGTCTGTATCCTTTTAAGATATCGTTTTGTTAACATTTAAAATAAACTTCTTTTATGTTTTTGTTAACAATTAGAATTAAAATTTGTCGAAACATTCAATTTCTATTGGACTCAACGATGTCAAGCAACGATATTATACTTGGCTTGTTTTATTCTGATATCAATAATTTAATCCACGAAAAGATCAAGAATTCCGAGAACCTCTCTCAAGAGCGTTACAATCAAGTAAGAATGCTTCCATTTAAATTCTTAGGTCCGGTATTCCTCACGAGTGGTAGTAAGAGCGATCTCTCGTGGAAGATAGACTTTATAGAATCGTCTTTGTCGTTATTACAAGAACAAGCAAATAACATTGGAACCCTACAAACATTTTTTAATATAAATTCCTCGGTTAAGACAGAAGATAGCGTGACTAATCTTTTTACACTCATAGGTTCTCCGTATACTGAAGACATCAAGATAATTGAAGATAAAATGAGGGATTACATTCATCCCGTCATTGAACAAGGTTTATATGTTAATTCAAGGCAATTAGGAAAAAAATTCAAGGCTGATCGCTATATAAGGGAGGAATTAGAACGCGGAATTGACTTGATAGAATATTATATGGGCTCTTCTCGAAAGATGTATTGGGAGGAACAACAAGTCTATGATAGCGTTGGAATAATTGAACGCAAAAGCGTAAATAAATCTAAATCATCACGACTCTATACATTTGAACTTGGAGACGTATTAAAAAAAAAATCCTTGCTTTTAATTCCTTCTT
>JAEOUI010000527.1 GCA_016839425.1 Promethearchaeota archaeon | reverse complement strand
TGATTCTTCTTAATTTTTCAAGTTTTTTTAAAATATTTGGAAATTCAAAATTAATTAGTCTGCTTTCTTCAAGAATATGAAATAATATTAAGACTTCTAAAGATTTGATATTTTCAAAATTTGTAGGAAGTGAATTGATTGAATAACAGCTTCCAATTGATAAAAAACGCAATTTCTTTAAATCATCAATATTTTCTGGGAGCCCATTTAAATCTAAATTAAATAAATACAATCCTATAATATTGTTTTTCTCATACCAAATAGTAATACTACTTTTTTCGGGATTTCCTAAAGCTAAATCAATATCACCTTGGAATGGAAAAAATGTAATTGCCTTTTTTGTTAAATTAGAAATTTTTTCTAAAAAATGTGCTTCTTGGTTTTCTAATAGAATTGAATTAAATTTTTTCATATAACTTCAACAATATTTAAATTTAGATATTTAAATAAGGTAAGATGAATAAAAAAACCTTTAGGAGTCTACACACTTATTGAAATAAATGTTTTTTAAATATACTCAAATTAGTTCTATCCATAAGAATGGGAAAAGGACAAGATCTCTGAACATTTACTAACTTAATAATGAATTTTTTTGATCTTTACGAATTATAGAAGTAAATAGAAATGAGCCTCAAAGATTATTATGGGGTACTTTTATTGATTTTCGGCATCCTGTTACATTAGAAAGAAATAATTCAAAATAATGAAATTGATGCTCTTTCATATTAAACTACAAAACCAGAATCAAGAGAAAAATTCTGTTTAAATTTTTAGATTTCTTAATTTTTGGATTAGTTGTTTGAAGGCGAAGCATAATATATCAATAATGACGCTATACTAATCAGAATTTAAAAGACACTATTTAGGTTTAAAGGCCTTCTGGATGCTCTTGAGGTTCAGACACCTATAGCAAGAATAATAAACTCCAACTAGAAAAACAAAAAGAAATTCTTTTGTCAAGTTAGTAAAGATATTATTCTCAATGGAATACAATTGGTAGGGCACATTTTCGGGGATCGTCTTACCTTTTTCATTTAAATAGATCGATTTTATCCTAATACATCCTGTAAAAAAATACAAATTCTTCGAAATTGAGTTCAAAACAAAAAAACTCTGGAAATATGCATCGGAAGTGTTGGAGAATCCATCCCAAATATAACCGATCCCCTAAAGAATATTTTCTCCGCAAAATTGAGGGTGCATTTGCTAAAGAGAATCATTATGAATTGGTACTAATGGAGGAAACCTTAGCAGAATTGTTATATGAAACGATCGAATCGAGAAAGAAAGCAAAGTATACCGAATGGACGCAATTTCGGGAGGATGAAGAAATTTTCCATGAGCTTCTCTTTTTGGTTCGGGAAAAAATCTATCACTTAGAAATGAATTATGAGACAAAAGAGGAGAAGCTCATTGTATAAAAATGAATTGAGCAAGAAAGATAGAGTCAAGGCTTATAGACACGAGCATTCCCGCGTAGAGCCCTACTATGGAGATGAATATGAAGACCCTCCCCCGCCCGATATGGTTCCGGCAATAAGAGAGTATAATGCTCAAACATTGCCCAATATCACCAAAACTAAAAAGCTCTGGTTTTCGGAAGAGGAAATCAGAGCAAGAATAGCCGCAAAAAATGCACTCTTGCAAGAAAAATGTGCTAATGAATCTATTACCACAAGGAAAAAAGAAGCACAAGTTCCCGTTCAGAATGCCCATAACCTCCTTCATGATGAGGGAGAGGTCAGTACTGAGGAGCAGAATAATGTCAGCCCTCTTGTGGCTCCTCCCAAATCAAGTTTAACCCCTAATGAAAATCAAAAAGAACCGCCCCAAGATGGTAAAAAAATGATCGCAGTTCAAAAAATGTTCCCTAAGTCTAAAAGGCGTAACAGACGGAAGAGATCTAATCGATCTAAACCTAAACCTAAATCTAAAAAGAACCCCGAGAACACTCCTTCCGAGAAAGCGCGTCCTACATCTAGGAAGGTCGCAACAAACCAAAAGCTCAAAGTACACCAGCCTCGAAAAAGACCTTATGAGGTAAAATATGACCCCTCCTTGGATATTGACGGTATTTTCAGGAGGATGCTCAAGATTCATGTTCAAACCAAGAAGGTTGCAAAACTAGGCGGGGCGGGTACTTCAGATCTGCTCCAACGATCTTCCTTAGAGACGCAAACGATAGTAAACACTATAACTCTTTTAAATGATGTCGTTCACGCCGAAAATGAAAAAAAAATCCTCAAGAAAAGTAAGATCGTGGAAGAAATAAGCCGAAATAGAGCGCAGATATGTTCCAATTTTGAAAAAGAGCGTGCTGCTGTTCAAAATCGCTATGATTTTATCGAAACAGTAGGCAATAGTCTCTCTCAATCTGAAATCTTCCAAAAAAATGCAGA
>JAEOUI010000009.1 GCA_016839425.1 Promethearchaeota archaeon | reverse complement strand
GGAGGAAATCAGCACGGCCACCGAAGAGCAAACGGCATCCATGGAAGAAATATCGGCAACGGCGGCTCAACTTGGACAAGAAGCCTACGCTCTAAAAGAAGCACTATCTCAGGACATCAAGACTTCGGAAAATAAAACTGGTTCTGGAATTCAGAAAAAAAAAATTTTCAAGAAATAATAAATTTATCTTAAAAAATTATTTAAATAAAATAAAAGACCGTTAAAATAAGACAAAAAGAAGAGGATGGAAAAATAATGGCTTATGATCAGGCTACTAATATATTAACTTTAATCTTGACACCAATTGTATATTTAATTTTACTTCTAGTGTTTAAATTTGTTTTCAAGCTTAAATTGAAATCTCTTGAATTCAAAACGCTTGCTTTGATAAATTTTTTACTGTGTATGGTTATGATAGATGTCCTGCTATTGTTTGGAGATATCTTCACTAATGAGGGGTCTATTATTAATGGCTTATTAACCTTAGTCATCTTCATCCCTATCATACTCGGTGAATATTATATCTTGAATAGCCAATTAAAGCAAAAAAAAACCATTTATGTTAGAACTCAAAAAATGGCGAATGTTATAGATGCCAGCGAACAAGCCTCACAAAGGCTTTCTGAAAGCGCCACTGCCTTAGCTGCAAGCGCAAACGAGGTGAACGCTTCTGCCGAGGAGATCTCCGCAACGACGGTGGAGATTGCTCGAAAAGCTTCGAATCAAGAGTCCACGCTCTTAGAAGTAAATAAGATGACCGAGCAAATCAGGAACATCGTCAAGCTCATTACCAACCTTTCCGAGCAAACTAATCTCTTAGCATTAAACGCCAGCATCGAAGCCGGAAGGGCGGGAGAGCACGGCAGGGGATTTGCCGTGGTTGCCGAAAGGGTTCAAAAGCTCGCAGAAGAATCCAAGAGTTCGGTCGAGCGCACGGGAGAGATAGTAGATTTCATCACGAAAAACATAATGAGCGCCTCCATGGATAGCGTGGAGATGTCGAGAGGAATGGAAGAAATCAGCACGGCCACCGAAGAGCAAACGGCATCCATGGAAGAAATATCGGCAACGGCGGCTCAACTCGGGCAAGAAGCGTATGCTCTAAAAGAGGCGCTCTCTCAAGACATTAAAAGTTCTGGGTCCGGGATTCAGAAAAAAAAGCTTTTCAAGAAATAATAAATTTATCCAAATAATATCTTTATTTTTACTTTATTGATATTGAGCTATATTTTGTGTAAATTATAATCTTAATTTCTTCAAATTGATAATGTAACTTATTTATTTGATTTGAAATCGATAGTAATGAAATTAATGCTTATTAAAAAAATACAGATAATTTATATAAACTTGTTTTTATAAGTAATTAAAAAATACATTTAAAAACAAAAAAATAATTGAAGGATAGAAAAATGGATATAGATCCAGTTTTTAATATAGTACGATTGACATTAACTCCAATTTCCATGATGATTTACATGTTCATTTTTAAATTCGCTTACAAGCTCAAGTGGAATTCACTTGAATTTAAAAATTTAGCCTTAATATCGTTAACAGCACTAGTTGCTATAGATGGAGCGATATTAACCTCAGATCCAGAATATTCAGGAAATATTGGAATATATGCTCTTGGTGGGTTTATAATTGCAATTCCCGTCGTATTTTCGCAATATTATATTACTAGAAAATTAATTTCTCAGAAGAGAGGTATTCAATTAAAAACGAGTAAGATGGAAAGCGTGATTGACGCCAGCGAGCAAGCGTCCCAACGGCTTTCCGAAAGCGCAACGGCATTAGCAGCCAGCGCAAACGAGGTGAACGCATCTGCCGAGGAGATATCCGCAACAACGGTCGAAATTGCCCGAAAGGCGTCAAATCAAGAGTCCACGCTCTTGGAAGTAAACAAGATGACCGAGCAAATCAGGAACATCGTCAAGCTCATTACTAACCTTTCAGAGCAAACCAACTTGCTTGCGTTAAACGCCAGCATCGAAGCCGGAAGGGCAGGAGAGCACGGCAGGGGATTTGCCGTGGTTGCCGAAAGGGTTCAAAAGCTCGCAGAAGAATCCAAGAGCTCGGTCGAGCGCACGGGAGAGATAGTGGATTTCATCACGAAAAACATCATGAGTGCCTCCATGGATAGCGTGGAAATGTCTAGAGGAATGGAGGAAATCAGCACGGCCACCGAAGAGCAAACGGCATCCATGGAAGAAATATCGGCAACGGCGGCCCAACTTGGACAAGAAGCCTACGCTCTAAAAGAAGCGCTATCTCAAAATGTCAAGTTCTCAAGTAAAAGTTCTGGCTCGGGAATTCAGAAAAAGAAGTTTCTTAAAAAATAATATTAATAATGTTTTCAAATAATATAAGGTCAATATGAAATGTCTGAAACCCTAATTAGTTATTTAATACCACCAATCGCAACGATAATCATTATATTGTTTTTCACATTTTTTTTTAAACTCAAGTGGAAATCTTTAGAATTTAAAATTCTATTTTTACTTACTCTGACATTTTTTATAGCAGTAGAATTATCTCCATTATCGGGAGATCCAGAAACGCGGAAAAATGCTGCATTATATTTAATTTTAGCGATTATTCTAATAGCTCCTGTTCTTTTTTCTAATTATTATATATTAAAGAAACTATTAACACAAAAAAAGTTAATACAATCCAAGACTAAACAGATAGAAAAAGTGCTAAATCAAAGCGAACAAACATCCCAAAGGCTTTCTGAAAGCGCAACAGCGTTAGCAGCTAGCGCAAACGAGGTAAATGCCTCTGCCGAGGAAATATCCGCAACAACGGTCGAGATCGCACGAAAAGCGTCAAATCAGGAATCGACGCTCTTGGAAGTAAACAAGATGACCGAGCAGATCAAGAACATCGTAAAGCTCATAACTAACCTTTCTGAGCAAACCAACCTGCTTGCGCTAAACGCCAGCATTGAAGCTGGCAGGGCAGGAGAGCACGGCAGGGGATTTGCCGTGGTCGCCGAAAGGGTTCAAAAGCTCGCCGAAGAATCTAAAAGTTCGGTCGAGCGTACGGGAGAAATCGTGGATTTCATTACGAAAAACATCATGAGCGCCTCCATGGATAGCGTGGAAATGTCTAGAGGAATGGAAGAGATCAGCACGGCCACCGAAGAGCAAACGGCATCCATGGAGGAAATATCCGCTACAGCGGCTCAGCTTGGCCAAGAAGCGTACGCTTTAAAAGAAGCGCTATCTCAAAATGTCAAGTTCTCAAGTAAAAGTTCTGGCTCGGGAATTCAGAAGAAAAAAAGTCCTTAAAAAATAATTTTTTTACTTCAATTCTTTTAGAAATAATTCTAAATATTTTTTATATTCGTTTTCCATAAGGACATAATATGTGAATTTTCCCTTTTTCCACCCCCTTATAAGGCCCACTCTTTCTAAATGCCTCAAATGATGTGAGATTGATGGTTGCGACTTGTCCAAGATGGCCTCCAATTCACAAACGCACTGTTCTCCTCTTTCTTTCAGGGTTTTTACTATCATCAAGCGATCTTTACTTGCAAGAGCATTTAGAAATTCTAATATTTGAGCGAATGCTTGACTTTTTTTAAGTTCCAAACCGTATGCCTGTAAATCTTCAAAAATGGACTTTTCACAGCAATCGCCCCAACAACATTTCATTATCTCCTTGATTTCGTTTTCTCTCACGAGGTCCATCGATTAAATTCACCAGTATTGTTTCAATGATAGATAATTATAAGTCCTTATGATTTAAATTTATTTTGATTCATATTGAAATGTACTTAATCGGATAAATAAATTTTTAAATGAGCAAAAATATAACTAGTTCAAGCACGATAAACATTATTTAATATTAAAAGAAGAAGTGATATACATTCAAAATTCAATTCATATTGGTTTAGTTTCAGACGGTAAATACGGTAACAGAGCCTTTGACAACATACACGAACGCTTTGAAGTATATTGGATATTGGTCCCAGAAATTCCAGAGACCGTGATGTTAGACGATCCAATCGATATCGAAATCCCCGATTGCGACTTTTATATCTCCTATGTTAGACATCCAGACATAATTTTGCAACTAGTGGAACTTGGAAAACCATTAATTTTAGGTATTCTTCCAGGTAATGGATTGTACGAGCAAGCAAAATCAATTAACCCACATGTAATTCACGCAAGAACCATGTGCTCTCTGGAGAATAACACGGGAATCAGCGAGATAGACGAATTTGCGACCTATTTTGGAAAACCTCGGTATCATATAAAAATTAACGAGGAATTAAAAGTATTAGATGTTGATGTCGATAGAATTTCTTTATGCGGATCATCTGAAGCAGGAGCACGATTTATTAAGGGTAAGACCTTAAATGATAATAATTTGCGCGATTTTGCCTTGGCAGTATGTCACGAATGCAGAGCACCCCGATTTGGTCGAACCTGTGATAAGGAAGTTGCTGGTATCATTCATTTACTTTCACTTTACGATGCCATAAAAACCACAACATTATCTAGCGAGCTTAAGGACTTTTTTCTATCGATACAAGAAGAATATAATAGCAGAACTTCTTAAAAAATATGAGTGAAGGGTGAAAGAAACGGCAGTTGTTTACATGCGCAAACTAGAAGAAGAGCCCGAAACTTACGACGATAATTTTACAACTCTCACAAAAGGCGTAAATCTCGAAGTAAATGACTGGATTCTAAATAAAATAGGCCCTTCAGAATCCATCCTAGAAGTGGGTTGTGGAACGGGCACCTTAGCTTCGAAAATTGCCTTAAAAGGAAACAATATAGTTGCAATCGATAAAGATTACAAGATGATAAGTCACGCAATGACAAACTATCCGACAGGAGATGATATAAACCTACTATATCAAATTGGAACATTTTCCGACTTTCTCTTGGAAGCAAATTCAAAAGATATAATAATATCTACTTTCATGCTGTCTGAACTTCGTCCACTAGAACAACAAATTTTTCTAAGAAAAGCTTGGGAAGCCTTGAAACCTGAAGGAAGACTTTTATTATCAGCTGAATTTTTACCACCAGGATTTTGGAAAATACCGTTTAAAATAAAACGATGGCGATATAAAAAAAAGCTCAAACGACAAAGACTTCACCAAACTCAAGTACTTAAATGGTTTTTTCAATATATCGAACCAATTGGATATACGATTGTTTCTCAAAAACAATGGAAACACGGAGCAATTCAAGCGCTAGAACTAAAAAAGAGCGATCAATGGCAATCTCAAGTGCCAGGTTATTATATACCTGAACAAAAGAGCCATAAGGGTTTTAAAAGCTACCTAAGAATATTAAGGTGTTTATTGACAGGTCAAGTCGATAGAATCCCGATCGAACCTGGCATTTATCGATCTGGAAACCCATCTAAAAATTCCCCGATTCTCGTGACGGCTAATTATGATTATACTTACATCAAATTATTAAGGCACCTCAAGAGATTTGACGCGTGGATCCTATGTGTGGATTCAAATGGCATAAATGTTTGGTGCGCCGCTCGTGGTAGTGATTTTGGAAATCAACAACTTCTTGAAGCCGTCGAAGCCACGGGGATTCAAGATATTGCAGAAAACAAAACCTTGATTTTGCCCCAACTCGCAGCTGGAGGAGTTTCAATTCCAAATTTACCTAAAAAAGAAGATAACTTCAGATTTCGGGTGAAATATGGTCCCGTTTGGTCCAGCACCTTGCCTGAATACCTCAAGTCCGACACGAAGGAAAAATCCGAGAAAATGAGCGTTATCAAGTTCAATTTTTCTCATAGAATGCGTGCCTATGTAACACATACATCTTTTTTATTTCGAAAGATCTTTCTTTTTCCAATGGTCGCATTTTTTTTGATATTTTTGGTTCTTTCGGTTCCATTCGGGCAATTTTGGATTTATAAATCGTTAATTTTTGCTGAAATAGCGTTATGGATAATCATCGTAAATGGATTGATAAGTACATTCTTTCCATTATCCGCTTTTTCGAGAAAGTTTATTTACAAGGGTTATTTTTTCGGAATTTTAAGCCTACTAATGCTAGGGATAATCTCGTATTTAATACACGGTTTTAATCTAGCTATATTGTTGATGCTAGGCTTTCAATTTTGGCTTGGTTTTTTTTCTACAATGTCTTTCAGTGGATATACAATGGCTACAAATCCAAAAGAAATTCAAGCTGAATATCCCTTGTTTACTAAATTAAACAAGTTTATACTAATTAGTAGTTTAATTTTTTTAACAATAGGAATATATTTTTATTAAAGATAGTAGGAAAAACTGAAAATAAAAGGTATAAATATGACAATAGAAAAAAGTTGTTGCAATAATTTGCCAAGGGATGCTCTGAATGTTTGGATAGACGAAACAAAATGCAGTGGATGTGGTACTTGCAAGGAAGTATGTCCATTTGGCTTACCAACTAAGAATTTAAGGGGCATATTTGAAGTAAATCGACCTAAACTATGCGTGCAATGCAGTGCGTGTCAAATAAATTGTCCTTCTCAAGCTATAATCATGCAAGAACAAAAAGGATGTGGTTGCTTATGGGATGCAAGAGGTAGGGTAAAAAATAAAGGTAAAGATAATTTGAGTTGTTGTTAAATAATAAATGAGGATATTAGAATGAATGTAAATAAGAAAGAAAAAACAAGTGACGATGATATGAACACTAATATAGATATGAAGACATATTGCCCCCCCGAACAAGAGGCACCTTGCTGTTGCTCGCCTCAAAACGATACAGAAATTAGTCTGAAATCGAAAACCCCCATAATTATTCAGAACATTCCAAAAGATAAATTAAAGGTGGATATATACGTGCCGTTAGAAGCGTGCTCTTGTGTGTGGTCCCAATTTATGAATCTAGTATTTACAGCATTAACACCATATATTAAATATATAATACACGAGACAAAATCACTAAGTTCGGACGAAGCAAAGAAATTGAACTTACGAGGAAACTCGATCGTGGTTGATGGGAAAAAGATTTATTCAACATCATATGAATTAAAACAAGATTTGCCCCTTCTTCTTACCGAAAAGGGGCTATTGTAATTTTATAAGCCAATTGCAAAACAAAGAGAGTGATATTATTAAGAAAGTAACATTTCAATTAAGGGTTCCAATAAAAGGAATCAGCGTGAATAAAGAATTTATTGTTCAAGTCAAAGACGATGCCATCTTTAGCGAAGCTCTAGCAATGGTGGATAAATACGCATTTGAACATCCGAAGGAATCCCATTTTATCGATCACAACCAAAATAGCTATGTTAAGTGTTATTTACAATTATTTTGGAATCCAATCGAAAACGAAATTTATTCCGATATAAATGTTTTTGCTGCAAGTGCTAAAGGAGTGATGCCAATACAAAAAAGGTTGGATTTTAACTTACACGACGATTGCGAAATTTCATTAACTTCTTCGGCTTGAGGGTGATGAGGAAATGGAGCTAATAGAATCGATTATGGGACATTCAAGACAACATTACGAAAACTGTTTGGTAAGGACAATGAATGCTATGTTCATTATTTCGGAAAAAAAAATTATCTTGAAAGCGTGGAATGATGTTTTTCAAAAAATTTTAGTGAAAAACGGATCAGGGATAGCATCCCTAGCGTATTGAAATAATAATATAAAAGGTGATGAAAAAAATTAAAACAATAACATTTAAAATAAGCATGCCTATAAAGGATTTGCAAGCAGGGAAGACCTTTGTTCTTGAGCTTGACGATAATGCTAACTTCATAGAAGCCTTAGCAATGGTGGATAAATTCACGCAAGATAATCCATCCGAATCGATTTTTCCCATTCACGATGGTTACATTCACAATTACCTCCAATTGTTCGTAAATCTTGAAGAAGAAGTAATTTACGAAGATGTGGGTGTTTCTCCGTATGCACCTAACGAGGACGGTTTAATGAGAAAATTTAATCCCATTGGTGAAAACATATTTTTTAACTTATATCCTGATAGCGTTATTGAATTACAACAGGATGCAGGGTGTTGATGACAAAAGGTGAAAAATCGATTAGATATTGGGAGATTTAAAACAATCCTGCGAAAGAAATTTGATCCTTCAAAAGAATGCTTTCGGCATTATTTTAATAAACAGTAATGGACGAATGAGGGAATTCATTAAATGCTCGTGAATGACCGACAATAGGATTGCATCCTATCATTACATTAGAAATATTTAAGTCCATTTGAAAAAATTATGATAGTTAATTTTTAAAATTCGTGCTATTAACCTAAAAAATTTATTTTTTGATCTACTTTATTACTTAGTTTGTGAGATATTATAATTGAGTTTTTAAAAGAAATAAAGTTAAATAGTTGTAAGGTTTTGTTCGACTTAGATAAAAGAAAAAATTGTAGGAATCAAGAGAAATGGAAAGCACGCCTTTAGACGACGAAAAGCAGAAAGACCATAAAGAAGAGAATTATTTAGCAACTTACATAAAACATTTAGAAAAGAGGTTGCGTATCCTTGAAGTTGATAAGAAAACATTGGATAATGAGCGAATCACCCTACAAAAAGAACTTGACGAGCTCAAGATAGAGTTTAACCAATTAAGGGTGCCTCCCTTAATCACGGGTGTTATAACGGACATTTTAGACGAAAATAATGAACGAGTAGTCATTTCAACTTATAGTGGTCAGAGCTATGTGGTTATCACAAGCAAATCGTTAAGGAAAGAGAATTTATATCCGGGTTTGAATGTCGCTCTCAATCAACATAATTATTCGGTCATGGAAATACTTCCAACCTCAAAGGATCCTTTTATAAAAGGCATGGAATTGCTTGATTCCATTCCAGACATTACATACGACGATATTGGTGGTTTAGATCCAGAAATAAATGAAGTACGAGAGGCGGTTGAATTACCCTTAACAAAGCCTCAATTATTTGAGAGAGTTGGAATTGAACCGCCCAAGGGCGTTTTATTACAAGGTCCTCCAGGTACCGGAAAAACTTTAATAGCAAAAGCGGTCGCTAACAAGACCCAATCCACCTTCATCAGGGTCGTTGGTTCAGAGTTAATTAACAAGTTTATTGGAGAAGGTGCGCGTTTTATAAGAGAGATTTTCGAGCTAGGCCGGGAAAAAGCGCCGACCATCATTTTCATAGATGAATTAGACGCAATTGGTGCTGAACGAACAGAAGATGCTACTTCGGGAGATAGAGAAGTTCAAAGAACATTAATGCAATTATTAAGCGAACTAGATGGTTTTGATAACCGGGGAAATGTACGCTTTATTGCCGCTACAAATCGAGCAGACATCTTAGACCAAGCACTTCTAAGGCCAGGAAGATTCGATAGGATTGTAGAAATCCCCATTCCCAACGAAAAGGCACGGGAAGAAATCTTCAAGGTTCACATGAGAAATCTACGTTGCGAAGATAATATTAATGTTAAAAAACTCGTAGATTTGACCACTGGATTTAGTGGTGCTGATATAAAAGCCGTATGTAACGAAGCAGGAATGTTTGCCATAAGAAAAGATGCAAATACCATATTGGAGCATGATTTTCTAGATGCAATTGATAATATTTTAAAAAATAGAACCTCCCCTTCCAATGAGGCACAATTGTTTGTCTAAAATTAAATTTTTTTTGTTATTTTTCACACTCTTTTTATTTTAATATTTTACTATCCATCTTAAACCAAATGGTTAAAAATTAATCCAGCATTGTACTATTTTAGTGATAAGAAATGACTCCGTTTTTAAAAGAGACAAAATTAGCCATTAAGCTTGGAAAAGACGCCTCAAGGATTCCGGAATGGTTTAAAAAAAACGGTTTTCAATCCTTTGAAAAAAGCGATAAAACGCCTGTTACTCTCGCAGATATTGCCACGCAAGTCTATATCATCAACTCTTTAAAAAGGAACTTTCCCCAAGATAACATCATCGCAGAAGAAGAAGGTACAATTCTTGACGATGACGCAGAAAGCTTGATCTTAAAGTGTTATCGCGATTTACACATAGAGATAAGAAATCTAAAGGAAATCGTAAATTATCGGGGACCTCCATCGAAAAGACAATGGACAATAGATCCAATTGATGGTACTCAAGGATTTGTTGAGGGATTGTCTTACGCCATTGGAATTGGTTTTATGAAAGAATCCCTTCCTACTGCGTGTGCGATCTCAGTCCCTTCTTACGACGATAGGGGTATGGCATTATTCTGTGCCGAACGAGGTAAAGGCGCTCATGCATCTTATGGTGAGGGGCCCTTTTCAAAAATTAGCGCAAGTAAAACATCAGAATTGAAAGATCTCGTGCTGTGTCAATCGCTTCATTACGATCTTCCTTGGGTATCAGAGTATGCTATAAAAATTGGAATTCAGAAGTCTATAAAGATCGATAGCATGCTGAAGTTTTGCAAGGTTGCAGATGGTAGTGCTGATTTATATATCAAACCAATCGACCTAAAGCACAGTTATTCATGGGATTACATGCCAGGGATTTTAATCGTAGAAGAAGCGGGAGGGAAAGTCACGGACCTTAAAAACGAGCCAATATGGATTGAAGACGAGCATATTAGATGGTCAGCACCAGGTATAGTTGCATCCAATGGTATCGTTCATGATAACTTGCTTCAAGAACTTAGTACAATGCCAATATTTGAATGATTTCATAAGAACAAGAAATAGAGCTGAAAAGCATGATTAAAGAAAAAAAATTAATTTCTATAGTAAAAGAATTTTCCCAGCAAAATTCTGGAGTCGATGATGTGCATGGATTTGATCATGTAAAGCGCGTCTTCGAAAATTGCGTGTATATCGGAACTAAATTAAATGCTAATTTATTCGTGCTAAAAATTGCATCCCTACTTCACGATATTGGAAGAAAATTCGAAATTAAAGAAAAGAACCGCAAAAACCACGCAGAATTATCCGCAGAGATAGGTATTGATTTTTTAAAAAAATTAGATTACGAAATATCACAAAAAGATTTAGATAACATCGCACATTGCATACGAGCACACTCGTTTTCGAATGGGATAGAGCCGATAACATTAGAGGCCAAGATCTTATCAGATAGCGATAAGATTGACGCTCTCGGCTCCATTGGGATTTATCGTGTCGTGGCATTTTCAAACACGCTCAATCGAGGCCTTCCTTTAGTTTTAGAGCACTTTGAGAATAAAATATTGAAATTAAAAGACAAATTATACCTTGATTTTTCAAAAAAAATTGCATTAAAAAGACACGAAATAGCTATCGGTTTTTACGAAGCATTAAAGCAAGAAACGACCCAAACTATTTGGTCAACCACTTTTTAAATTACATTTTTTTTTTGACATTTTCAATGTTGTTTGAAATGATTTCAGCGTTTTTTTTTTGCCCAGTTTTTTTAAACAAATTAAGCGATATCGTGTAATTCGAAATGGATTTTTCGTATTCCTTGGCCCGTAAATAAACACCTGCAAGTGCATTGTATCGATGAGCAAGAGTTGTCTCATTACCTAAATCGCTCGAGATTGAAATACTTTCCTCGAACGCTTTAATTGATTTTGAATAATTACCCAAATGTTTCTGGATCAATCCTACACGATTGAGACGAGCGCTCTTTTGAGGCATATCTCCTAAAAGTGATGCCATTTTTACAGATTCTTGATAATAAGGTAAGGCCTTCTTGTATTCCTTGTTTTTTTCAAAAATATATCCCAATCCATAAGAAGCGTTTCCAATAAATTGTTTTGAATCTAATTGCTTTGAAATTTCTAATGATTCTTTTAAAACTTCAATGGCTCGTTCTCGTTGTCCAAATTCGGCATATATATTACCCAACCCAGAATATATCTCTCCAATATCCTTTAATCTTCCTTCTTTTCGATAGAAAGGAATTAATTGTTCATTATATACAATTATATCCTCTTTATTGCCAAGCGAAAAGCTAATCGTGGCAAGTTTTTCTAATAAAAGTACTTGATCTTCCTCGTTTTCTAATTCATAAGCAATATCAAGAGATTTTTTATAAAACTCAACAGCTAATTGAGTTTCATTCTCTTCTTTATGAACTTCTGCAATGTAATAATATGCATCTAATATTCCCTGCCTGTTATTGATTTCTTGTTCAATTTCAAGGCTTTTTTGGAAGTATTCTAAAGCAGTATCGTTTACATCGTTAAAATAATAAGTTTTTCCTATTGCGTGCAAATAAAAAGCTTGATTTGCCAAATCATTCATATTTTGCGTAATTTCAAGACTTTTTTGATAATAAGAAACTGCTTCTGAAAAGTTCCCCTCATCACGCCTAATTTTTCCCAGTTCTTCGTAAGTGTCGCGAATATTAACTAAGTTTATTTCCTTAATTTCTTCGTTTCCCATTTTTTCGTTTAGATCAAGAGATTGAGCGTAATATTTAAGAGCATTATCGTAATCTTCCATTTTATAGTATATTGCGCCTAAATTATTGTAATCAATTGCAATACCAGGTTTGTAATTGATAGAAAGATCCATTTCTAGAGCTCGTTGCGAATATTCGAGAGCTTTATCTAATTCGTTCATTTCTTTATAGATCATCGCAATGTTGTTTAATCTTATCGATATAGATTTTTGCTGATTGAGCTTTTCTGCTATCCTGAGCGTTTCTTCGTATATTGCCAGGGCTTTATCGTATTCCTTATTTGCACGGTAAACCTGGGCAATGTTGCCCATTACCTTATCTTTATTAACAATGTTCCCTATTTCCTCGTCAATTGCTAAGGCTTCATTGAAATATTGTATGGCAAGATCATTTTTATCCTCCATGTGATATATTTCTCCAATATTACTTAATCGAGCAGATATGCCCTTGAGATACCCTAATTGCTTGTTAATTTCAAGAGCTAAGATGTAATTATCCAAGGCCTTTTTATATTGTTTTTGAATTTTATAAATCGTGCCAATATTACTGTATACAGTGGCTTTTCCGTTTAACATTCCTTCTTTCTCTGCGTGTTGGAGTCCAATCTTAAAATATTCCATAGCTTTATCAAATTCGCCCCATTCCTTGTAAATCATTCCTAAATTCGTGCTAATAGTATATATTCTTCTTGCTAGGTTTTCCTCGATCGCAATTTCGTATGCCTTCTTAAAAATATCGAACGCTTTATCGTATTGTGCTAAAGTATAATATATGTAACCGATTCCGCTCAAACTCGCAATTGTTCCGTCTTTATCGCCGGTCTTTTCATCAATGGCAAGTGATTTGTTGTGATATTCAAGAGACATTTCGATTTCTCCCAAATTACTTGCAGCGTTACCAATAATGCCATAAAAATAGGCGATAGCGTATGTATCCTCTTTTTCAGTTCCCATCTTGCACGAATCCAAGCCCTTTTTTGCGCATTCGATGGCATCTCTGAACTGGTTCAATTCAGTATATAACTTTGCTGCTAATTGATACTTACTCTTTTTATCGATCTGTCCGTATAGGTTTTTTGCCCATACATTAAATTTGGTTGGTTTATCAATCTCGTCAATATTTTTAGGATAGATTTTTTCTTCATTAGGCATTATAAGATCCCAAATTTCTTGGAATAATCGCCCAGTAGGTGCTCGTATCAAATAAACATTAAAATTAACATCTGAGCGTATTTCTAAAAGCAATTGCTCGGTTTTTGACAAGTGTTTTAAATCGCTTAAATCCACTATTTTTTTTATCTTTTTAATTTCTATTCTATCAGTGTTAGCGTGATCGATCCAAATCAATCGCTCGAGGAAGGGTACTTCTTTTAACACGGGCCCTATATCGAAATCGTCGCTTCCAGAATATCCTAAAACCACGAGTGAACGCTCCCTCATAATGTTATTAACAAGCGGTTTTTTATACGGTTCAATGGCGAATGTTTCTCCACTTTCTCTATCTTTTCCAAGGTCAGATATCGTTGTAACGAGCGATTCAATCGTTTGTTCTTTTGTAATGATATTTGTTTTTGAGCCGTGAATCTTATAGAGGGGATACATTCCCTTTTTGATCAAGAGTTCTGGATCTTGATGCTCTAAAAAATCATTCTTGGTAATAATTGGATAAATATATTGCGTTTCTTTTTCTGGCAAGACTCGCATTAAGCCCCTTTCTATCAAATAATCAAAATTCGTAGTTACTACATGATTTTTCGCTTGAATGACACTTGCTAAAAAGATGTGAATGAAATTTGGTTCTACCACTTCATCGAAATAATCCATGAAGATTAATTCTCTATCTGTTTGCTGCTGAATCGCTTCGACGATAAGCTCATACCTTAAAGCAGCTAAAGAAATTAATTTTTCTACTTCTTCTTCTGGAGCACATAATTTCAAAAGAACTTGACTAATAGTTCTTGCAGAAGGTAAATTAGATGGAGGATCCATTGAAGCGCCCGCACCAACTAAAAAGGTCCATTTTAAGTTATTAGAAAAAAGCGATCCAAGTGGATTATTAAATTCTTCGTAAATATCAAATAAAGGCATCTATTACTCATTAAAAATTGTGAATTTGTAATATCTAGCAAAGTAAATATTATTAAAATTTTTTAAAAAAGAAAATAATTTTTTGATCTAGCCAAAATATGGTATAATGAAAACATTAAAAATAAAAAAAATTAAGGAAAGATAATCAAATTATTATGGTCTTACTCGGTAAGGTCCTCGTAAGCTTCCATGACTAATTCATTTAGCTCTTGAAACGCCATGGCGTCCTGTAAATTGCCTTCTACAGTAATATCACCCGCCATGTATGCAGAAGTAGAATCAATTTCGCCAGTTAACATCCCTACAGCCGTGTCGAAACTTGCTGAAAAAGTGAAAGAAGGACCATCTACATCGCCTTCCCCCACATCAACTTCTCCTTCCTGCGCTTTTAGCCAAAACTTAGCGTCTTTATCGGTAATGATTATCTGAACGACGATATCCATATCTTCGAGCTCTTCTTTAATATCATCGTTTTCTTTAGATATTTGTTTTGAAAATTCTAAAAGCTGCTTTATATCGTCAAGAGTTGCTGCCGAAGGATCGTCCACGATGCTTTTCATCTTGTCTAATAACGCTTGATCAACCATTTTTTTAACCAATTTCTTAGCTAATTAGTTATAGTATGTAATAATGATCGCATCATATATAACTTTAGGTTATTTTAAGATTTGATTTTACTGGTGTAAATTAATCGTCAAAACAATATATGTAAAAATTATTTATGGAGTAATTTAGATCTCGATGTTTCATAACATCTTGTTCATATTATAATTAAAATATTATAATTTTATCAGAAAAAATACTAAAAAAGAATTGAAAATACTAGAAAAAAAAATATCGGCTTTTTAACTGCTTATTCAGTAAGGTCTTCGTAGGCTTCAGTAGCGAGTTCAATTAGTTCTTGAAAAGCCATTGCATCTTGTAAATTCCCTTCTACGGTAATGTCACCTGCCATATATGCAGAAGTAGAATCGATTTCACCGGTTAATAATCCTACTGCAATTTCAAATCGAGCAGTAAAAGTGAAAGAAGGGTCTTCTACATCTCCTTCGCCTGCATCTACTTTACCTTCCTGGGCTTTCAGCCAATACTTTGCGTCCTTGTCGGTTATGATAATTTGAACGACTATATCCATATCTTCCAATTCTTCTTTAATATCGTCGTTTTCTTTGGAAATTTCTTTAATAAATTCTAATATATTACCTATATCCTCAAGGGACGCCGCCGAAGGATCGTCCATCGTGCCTTTTATCTTATCCAATAAACCTTGGTCAACCATTTTTTATCAACTTATTTTTTAATTTAATTAACGTAAAAAGCATTAATTATAACTTTTCATAATTTTTAAATTCCCTTAATTTTATTTTAATTTTTTTATAAACAACCACGCTCTTTCCATTTTTAAGCTAGCTAGTTTAATTTTTCAATTGAATGAAAATATCTAAAATGATTTATTTAAAAAGAATAAAGGATCTATACGAAGCTTGCCACATTGCTAAACCTATTTAATTGATTAATAGATCTTGTATTTTTGAAGTAATTAGATCGAAATCTTCCATAGTCCTAACATTCAAGATCTTAATTGAATTTATCAAGTCTGATTTCTTTAAATATTCGTAATTGACCTTCAGATCGGGATTTTTTTCCTTGACTTTAACTAAAGCTTCTTTAATAAAAATTTTAATAAAATCCTCCGATGATTCTCGGATTGAAGATTCTTCAGGATAGAGAAATTTAATGGTTATTTCTTTCATACTAATGAAATTCAAAATAGCAAGGAGTTTTTCCCCCTTTCCACCGTCAGGAGTGAAAATTTTTCTTTTTAACTTGCCACCTTTGACTTTATCTGGATGGACAGTCTCTTGAAAGTAAATATCGCTACCATCTTCGCATTTTGATGTTGATTTTGAATACAATTCATCTGCGCTCTTAAAAGATTGGATGGATACCATAGATTTGAGAGAATTGAGCACTTCTTTTAAATCTGAAATCTCATTTTTCAAATCCTCAAGTTGTTGGAGTTTTTTAAGATAAAGATCTTGGATTTCGCTGGTAACTTTTACCAGTATCTCAATGTCATTATTAAGTTGGTCAGGTTTCTCGCTTGTGTCCATGAGTTATCATCTCGAATCGAAAGTAAATTTTGATTAATGCGTAAATAGTAATTTATTTGATATATTACATAAGCCTTGTAAAAATTAAAATTCTCCCTATCATAAACCATAAGACCGCGATAAATTCGTGAAATATTTTGCTAAGATACAAAATCAAGAAGTATGAGATAAATCAAACTATAAATAGTACTTTTTTAATTTGAGGAATTTTTAATAAAATAGAATCATTTAAAAGCCTAATTTTACCACATAAAACAAAAAAATTATGTATTCAATGATAATAACCCCCAAGCCATTAGATCCCGAAGTACAATCTTTATCTTCTGAATTAAATAGACGGGGATATAATGTCCGATATTTCGTTCCTGCGTCCACAAAAGTTAAAATAAACATCCACGATTTTCACAGAGAATTTGAAGATATAGAAGGCAACAAAGCCTTGGTGAGAGGATTTGGAGCGGATGTGACACAAAAAATCTTCTTTCGATTAGATTTACTCACCGCAATAGAGTTGCACGGAACGAAACTGATTAATTCCAGAAATTCCTTGGAAATAGCCAGCGATAAGTTCTTGACATCAGTTTACCTGGAGCGACACGGAATATCAACTCCCAAAACCATAATTTGCGAGAATGCCGAGGATGCCATAGAAGCATTTGACGAGTTAGGAGGAGATATTGTTCTAAAACCCCTATTTGGTTCAAAGGGCGTTGGTGTAACAAGGATAAACAACAAATCTTTTGCTGAAAATGTTTTTTACACTTTAGAAAAGCTAAACGATGTGTTTTACCTCCAAGAGTTCGTGGAACATTACAATAGAGACATCAGGATACTCGTGCTTGGAAACAAGGCAATTGCGGGTATGTATCGAAAGAGCGATAACTGGAAAACGAACATTCACGCAGGTGCTCGATCAGAACCGATTGATTTAACCAGTGAATTAAGCAATATGGCCATAAAGGCGGCTCAAATTACTAAAACTGAGATTGCCGGTGTGGACATCATCGAAAGCGAGAAAGGCTATCAAGTCATAGAAGTCAATTCAATTCCCGGATATAAAGGCCTGCAAAGGGTAACGGAAATAAATTTAGTCGAAGAAATCATTTCGTACTTTTTAGAATGCTAAATTCACACTAAATAAAAAACAAAAAAAAGGAAAAATCAAATTTTCTTTTAAAGATCTTCTATCAGCCCGATCAAGAACGCAATGAGCACTAACACTCCACCTAACACGTGAGCAAAAACTATCAACAGTATCGCAAAAATAAGCAATATAACCCAGTTAAATGGAATTGGATCACCTGGCTTTACAGCACACATTAATGTTAATGCCGCAATGACTAACCCTACAATAGAACCAATAATGACTTGAAGGACATCAACCCCAAATGGGTTCCAATACGGATATGGCACATAGTAGACATTGTAGAATGATAATAAGCCGAGAATTACGAAGATTAGACTCACGATAGCACCGATAATAGTCAATGCCTTCATAATTCCTTCGTTTTTATAAGTTTTTCTCATTTATTCTCCTCTTTATTTAATTCTTTTAATTCATATTTAATATGTAATATAATTTAACCTAACTTTATTTAAATGCGTTTCTCCAATCGAATAAAATTCACACAAATGAATAAAAACAACCATTTCTACTAGGAAATACATGTCTTTCAAAGTTGAAGGTTCTCCTGAAAAACGATTAGAAGAGATTTTTTCAGGTGAAAACAAGCTATTTTTTCTAGTAGGTGCGGGGATATCAATGGATAAACCATCTTCCGTGCCTTCTGCAATTGGGTTTAGCGATGCATTGATAGAGCTCGGTACACCCGAAGAGGAAGTCAGTATTATTAAGAATCTAGAAGGTTTGAGATACGAGTTAATCGTTGAAATCCTTCAACATAATTTTGATCCCGATCTAAAAGCGATGGAATATTTTGACATCTTTAAAGAACCAAATATGATTCATTATTTTTTAGCAAATGTCATAAAGAAGAACCAACTCGTTGCAACGACAAACTTCGATTACCTTATCGAATATGCAATGATAAATGTCATGAAAAATAAGGAACTAATCGTTCCCATCATTACTAAGGAAGATTTTCTTAAATATGGGGATCCAAGAATGGTATTAGAATCAGGAAAATATCCCTTGATTAAATTGCACGGTACAAATAAGAATATTATTACAGATACGGCAACGAAAGAGACTCTAGTCACCACTTTATCATCTCTAGGAAAGGAAAGAGGGGAAGGAGAGACATTCGCCTTAGAGCCATACAAGAGAAAAACACTTTTCAACGCCCTACAAAATGCAACATTAGTGGTGGCGGGTTATTCTGGAAGCGACGATTTCGACATTGGGCCTACTTTAAAGGAACTTCATGGTATATCAAAGCTTGTGTGGATAAATCATTCGAGCGATACGAACCTCGAGTTGCTTAAATTTGACTATACTTCATCAGAGGGGGGTTCAGATAAGGAAATTGCATTATTGACGGAAATTGCTAAAAGCGCAATAATTCAAAATAACTCAATCGAGATTTTCAAGATTAACACACACACTTCTCATTTTTTTAGAGAAAGATTATGGAACATTGTTGTTAAAGATGCTCCCCACGAAGAAATTAGTCAAAAACTATTTGAACCAGAAGATTTTAGATCTTTTGTATCAAGAAATGTTGATTTTAACAACGATTTCAAAAAACATGCTTTCGCTCACGAACTCTATTATAGGTTAGCAAGACCAGATGACGCAAAGAGAGTTTCCGAAAAAGCGCTTCAAATCTCAATATCAAAAGGGAAATTAGCGTCCCAAGCCGATTTTCACATAAAGCTTGGGATGAGTGAATTGATGAAGAGTCGCTATGACGAGGCCCTAAACAATTTTGAAAAATCTTTAAAAATTCGGGAAGAATTAGGAGATAAAGAAGGCGCAGCCGAAAGCTTGCATTATATCGGCACGGCCACTGCTAATAAACACGACTATCCAAAAGCATTAACCTATTTTAATTCTGCTTACGAGATACAAGATCAAAAAGAAGATTTAAAAGGGAAGGTTAAGACGCTCAATAACATTGGAGCTATTTTAATAAGGCGGGGCAAATACGAGGATGCTCTATATCGCTTTCAGGAAGCATTGGATATAAACGACCAATTGGGCGATTTAGCCACAAAATCCATATTACTAGCTAATAAGGCGGACGCTTATAGGGATCAAGGGAATATTAACCCTGCCACGAATAACTACAAGGAAGCATTAGAGATTGACGACAAGTTAGGCGATTTAGACGGAAAATCAGCAAAACTAAATAATGTAGGTATCATGTACATGCTTAGAAGCGACTATCAGCAAGCTTCTACCTTCTTCGATAATTCGCTTGAAATTTCAAAAGTTTTAGGAAATTTATCAAAGACTATAAACACCTTAATTAGTAAGGGAACTCTATTCCTTAATCAAGGAAATTATCGAGAGGCGTTGGAAACATACCAGGGAGCAATGGAAATTAGCGTAACTATAAGAGATGAAAACAGTAAATCTCGTATTTTAACAAATATAGGAACCTTATTAACGAATCAAGGAAAATACGACGAAGCAACGATCAAATTCAAAGAATCTTTAGAGATTAACGAAAAATTGAGCGATTTAGTATCCAAAGCGCTAAATTTAATGAACTTGGGTAATATCTGCCAGCTAAAAGGAAAAACTCAAGAGGCGTTAGATTTAATGAAGCAATCCTTAGAGATTAACATGGAAATTGGAAATGTGCCAGGACAATCAAAAAATTTGACAAACATTGCTACTACTTATTTTAATATTGGAAACTTACAAGAGGCGCTTATAAACTATCAAAAAGCGTTAGAAATAACACAAGGTCTTGGAAACTTGTCCTTAATAGCTCAAAACCAAGTAGGTATCGCGGGAGTTCTCAACTTGCAAGGAAATTATCAAGAAGCCTTGTCTAAATATCAAGAAGCCTTGGAAAGCAGCAAGAAAATCGGAGATATCGCCACTGCTGCAATGTGCCATACGAATATTGGTGGAATCCACCAAAACTTGAGAAACTTTCCAGAAGCATTAAAAAACCAGCAGGAAGCCTTGAAGATCTACGAGGAATTGGGAAGCTTAAAAGGCAAGGCTCGCGCGTATGTCTGCTTGGGTAGCATCTATTACTTTCAATATAATTTCGGAGAAGCCCTCAAGTATTACCAAAAGGCGCTGCAAATTGAAGAAGAATTGGAAAATCCCGCGGGAATTGCAGATAACGCAATGGGAATTGGAAACATCTATATGGCACAGGGGAACCACGACGAGGGCATGAATTATTACAACAAAGCGCTTGAATATTACGATAAGTCTGGGAATTTGAGATCTAAATCTATGTGCCTAATGAGTATTGGTCAGGTTTTATTTTCTCAGCATAAATACGAGGATAGCATAAATTACTTGGAAAAAGCAATGGAAATTTACAAACAGGAAGGGATTGAAAGCACACCACCAGGATTAAAGCTTAATTCAATGATATTATACGCAAAATCTCAAATAAAATAATTATTTTATTGAATTAATTGTATAATTTTTTAAGCTTGTATTT